>NZ_JAGGQC010000014.1:97686-109056 GCF_018613455.1 Bacillus sp. ISL-78 | reverse complement strand
ACTGCCGTGGCCCTTATCCTTCTAATCATTTACATATGGAATCAAAAGCTAAAAAAATCCGTACATAACCAGACTTTGAAATTACATTTATTAAATAAGGATTTAGAGAAACAACGGCAAAACATCGCCAATGCTGAAGCGTTCAAAGATCAAATCTTAAACAATATCCATAATGGCATCATAACATTCGATCTCGATTTCATGATTACTAGCTGCAATGCAAAGGCATCGGACATTCTTAACATTTCCAAGGAAATGATTCTGAATATTACGAATCATTCGCATTTAATGAAGAATTTCGAAGCTTTACACCAAGAACAAAATGAGAATAATCGTACGGGTTCTTTTCGAATCTTGGTCTTAAATGAGGAAAATGAACAAAAGGTGATTTCATATTCGATGCATAAGATGTTCAATTCTGAAGATAAACAAACCGGATACTTACTTTCCATGAATGACGAAACGGAAAAGAAAACATTGGAGAAAAAATTGGTCACACAAGAAAAGCTGCACGCCCTTGGTCAACTCGTTGCAGGTGTGGCACATGAAATAAGGAATCCTTTAACATCGATTAAAACGTTCATTGATTTACTTCCGAGTAAATATGATAATCCTCAATTCCGACAAGTTCTAATGGAACACTTGCCTACTGAAGTTAACCGCTTGAATGCGATTGTTACCGATTTAATTGAATATGCACGTCCGCGCCCGCCAAATATAACAAATTGCCACGCTCATGAGCTTATATCCTTACTTGCTTTTCATAAGGTGACAATGGAAAAAAAACAAATAAATTTCGAGCAGATGATTGAGGAGGACTTGATTTTTTATATAGATTTACAACAAATTCAACAAGTACTTCTTAACATGGTTTTGAATTCGATTCATGCCGTTGAAGAAACAAAGGAAAAGAATATTAAAATCACCATTGATAAAGTGAACGAAAAGACAGGGCGGATTGCCATATCGGATACGGGAAAAGGGATGAAGCAGGAAGAACTGAACCATATTTTTGAGCCTTTTTTCACGAATAAAGAAAAGGGCGTCGGTTTGGGACTTACGTTATCGTATAGTCTTATTAAAGAAAATAACGGAGATATCCATGTGAAAAGTTACCCTAATTCAGGAACGACATTCACCATTTTACTACCTATATATATTGAATAGAAGCCTGGAAAGAGGAGGAGTCATATGAAAATGCAAGTATTGGTGATTGATGATGAACCTGCTATTTGCACCGCTCTTAGCTTTGCATTGGAAGATTCTTATGATGTCATGACAACTACAGACCCGGATGAGGGTCTACGGAAAATCGACGATCAGCACCTTGATATTGTGTTACTTGATTTAAGAATAGGAAATAAAAGTGGACTTGATGTCCTACAGAAAATCAAACAAATATCACCTAACGTGACAGTCATCATGATGACTGCCTATTCATCCATTGAAACTTCCATTGAGGCCATAAAAAAAGGCGCCTACTACTATATTGAAAAGCCAATTAATATTGAAGAACTTTCTTTGCTGTTGATGAGGGCAGCCGAATTCAAACAGATGTCCAATCAATTGGAGTCATTACATGAAGAATTAGAGATTCAAAAGGGATTCGGTAACTTCTTTGGAAACAGCAAGGCGATGCAGCGTATTTTCTCAATGATCGAAAGAGTGAAAGATATTGATTCCAGTGTTCTCATCACGGGTGAAAGCGGTACTGGAAAGGAGCTTGTAGCCCGAAATATCCATACGATGGGGAGAAGGAAAAACAATCCAATGCAGATCGTCAACTGTGCGGCAATTCCTGAGATGCTGCTGGAATCTGAATTGTTCGGTTATGAGAAGGGAGCATTTTCCGGTGCAACTCAGAGGAAGGAAGGGAAATTCGTTGCTGCTAATGGAGGCATTCTTTTTCTTGATGAGATCAGTGAAATGCCCCTTCCACTTCAAGCCAAATTATTAAGGGTATTGCAGGAACGGGAGGTGACGCCTCTGGGATCCAATACAAAAATCTCATTGGACGTCCGTATTATAAGTGCAGCCAATAAAAACCTGGAACAAATGGTGATGGAAGGGGAATTTAGGGAGGACTTGTTTTTCAGGCTCAATGTCATTCCCATCTCGATGCCGCCTTTAAGAGATAGAAAAGAAGATTTACCGATCCTTATGGATTATTTTATAAAAAAACACGCGAAGGATATGAATCGTGAAGAAAAGATGTTCTCGGCAACCGCACGTCGAATTTTATTGGATTATCATTACCCTGGGAATGTTCGTGAGCTTGGTAACATTATAGAATATGCTGTTGCCCTATCAAACTCAAAAAAAATGGAAGATACCGACTTGCCGCAGTATGTTCAAGAACAGAAGTTCATTCTCCAGCCGGATGGCACTGCCGAAGATTTTAACAGTTTCAGGATTCCCATTGGCATTTCCATGAAAGAGATAGAAGAAAAAGTCATAACGGCCACTCTTCAATATTGTAATAATCATCGCCAAAAAACAGCCCAAATCCTAAAAATTTCTGAAAGGAGCCTTCGTGATAAAATCAAGCTCATTTCAAAAGAAGAATAAAGGATTCATCGTGTTAACCGGCAATTTTTTCTGGAAAACCGGAAAAAATTGCCGGTTTATCCTTTTATTATATTCAAGAAATCGGCAGGATTTGCGTTTTAAAGCAGAAAATCGACTTGGCATGGCATTTGCATCTAAATTCATTAAGAAAGGAGAATCACGATGAAAAATGGAGCACTCTTTATAAAAGTCGCTTTGTTATTTTGTTTCATGACAGGATGTTCTTTTATGAATGAGCAGCAGGAAATATCTAAACCTGCTACTACCTTGATACAGAGGCAACTAACTTCTGAAGGACAGGATTTAAATAACAGGATGTTAATCATTGGAACCGGAGATATGACAGGTGTTTACTTTTCATTGGGACAAAGCTTATCAAATATGTATGAAAAATACAACGGTGCTGTGTCAGGTACCCAGGTCACCGATGCTTCCATCGAAAATACTGAATTGGTTAGCCGTCATCGGGCAGAAATTGGTTTTACCTCAGTGGATGTACTGGATTTGCCTGAAACGGATAAATCCAAGTTAAGAGCTTTAACGGCCCTATATTCCAATTATGTTCAAATTGTTTCTACTAAACAAAATGATATTGATTCCTTGGACGATTTAGTGGGTAAACGCATTAGTGTAGGGACGGCTGGAAGCGGTACAAGGCTTATTGCAGAGCGGATACTGTTAGAATCCGATTTACCGACTGATCAATTGAATTTATCCTATCTTTCTTTTTCTCAATCTGCAGAAGCATTACGAAATGGTACCATTGATGCAGCTTTCTTTTCTTCGGGAATCCCTAATAATGAAATCGCTTTCATATCCAAGCAGACGGAACTAACTTTCATTCCAATACCGGGAGACATCATTGAACGCCTTCAAAAACAATATGGAGTTTATACTCATAATGAAATTCCCAAAGATACATACAGGGGGATGAAAAAAAATGTCCAAACGATTTCAATTAAAAATGTCCTGGTAACCTACAAGGAAATGTCCGATCCTCATGCTTACAATCTTGTGAAAACATTATATGAACATCTGCCTGAACTGCAGCATACACATCCAGCTGCTTCTGATATTTCAATAACGGAAGCAACTAAACAAGTTCCCTTGGATTTTCATCCAGGTGCCGTGAATTATTTCACCGAACAAGGAATTATTGGTAATCAATGAAAAACGGGAGGTAATGATTATGAAAAAGCTGATGAGTCTTTTATCAATAATAGTATTGATCGCTCTTGCGGGATGTGGTAATCCCACTCCGCAAAAACCGGGGGAATCCGTACAAACGGGTGCTGGTGAAAAAGGAGAGAAGAAAATAACGATAGCCGGTAATGGCGGTGTCATCGAAAGTGCCATCCGAGATGTGATTGCCCCGAAATTCAAAGAAGAAACGGGAATCACGGTTAATTATATTTCCGGTTTATCAGGTGAAATCCTATCCAAAGTGGAATTACAGAAGAATGCGCCGCAAATAGATGTTGCCCTTTTTGTACCGGTTGATGTTATACGCGCTAAGGAGAAGGAACTGATCGTACCAATTGATGAGTCCAATGTTCCCAATATGAAATCGGTGGATTCACGGTTCATTCCGGTTGAAAATGCGGCCGCTCCAGCATTTGGTTTAGTCATTGCACCAGCTTATAATACGGAAACCTTTAAAAAGGAAGGCTTAAAATCAATTGAATCATGGAATGATCTTGTCTCTCCTGATTACGAGGGTAAAACGGCATTTTCAGATATTACGAATGATTGGGGTTTCAATACCCTTAATGGTCTGGCCATTTCAAACGGCGGCAGTACGGAAGACATGGAACCAGGTCTCGAAAAGGCAAAAGATCTTGCAGCGTATTCCAATACATTTTATAAAAACTCAACGCAAATGATGCCAGCTATCCAACAAGGAGCTGCTGACGTAACGGTCATGGGAAGTTATTCCATAGGTGAATTGGCCGTTTCAGGTATTCCGATTAAGATGGCCGTGCCTAAAGAAGGCGTGCCGCTTCAAGCTTTCAGCGCTGGTCTAGTGAAAAATACGCCTAATAGCAAAGAAGCCCTAGAATTCATCAACTATGTAATCAGTGAAGAATCACAAGCATTAATTTCCGAAAAAGGATTTTATCCGACAGTGGAAGGCATGGAAATTCCAGAAAAATATGAAGAGTCAATCGGGCTTAAAGCAAGTGATAAAACATTTAAACCTGATTTCGCCAAGTTTGCCGAGATCCGTGCAGAGGTGTCAGACAGATGGGCGAAAGAGGTTACTCCTGAATTAGGGAAAAAACTCAAATAAAAAGGAGCGTGTTGATCACATGGAAGTATTAAAAAAAGATGTGGAAATTAATAGGCAACACCTGGAGGCAGTTCAGGGGGTTGGCTCAAATAAAAATGATGTAGAGATAAAAGGCGCGTTTAAACAATTTGGAGCGAATGTTGTCCTGAATGGCATTGATTTGGAGGTGAAACAAGGAGAGTTACTCACTCTTCTTGGACCTTCCGGGTGCGGAAAGTCCACAACCTTAAACCTCATTGCCGGGTTCCTCGATCCGGATCGGGGCGAGGTACATATTAAAGGCAATAATGTAACGAAGGTTCCGCCTTATAAGCGAGATTTAGGAATGGTTTTTCAAACCTATTCGCTTTTTCCCCATATGACAGTCTATGAAAATCTCAGTTTTGGCTTGAAACTGCGCAAAGTCGGTAAAGCAGAGCAAAAAAAGAAGATTAGTAAAGCGCTTGAATTAGTGAAAATGTCAGGATTGGAGAATCGTTATCCAAGGGAATTATCAGGTGGTCAGCGTCAGCGTGTTGCGATTTCAAGGGCACTTGTTGTTGAACCGGAGCTCCTTTTGCTTGACGAGCCGCTTTCAAACCTTGATGCAAAGCTGCGTCATGAACTCAGGGCCGAGATTAAGCGTTTACAAAAGGAAATTGGCGTAACGACCATTTTTGTGACCCATGATCAAGAAGAAGCTCTATCCATGTCCGATCGAGTCGTGGTCATGAATGCAGGGAAAATTGAACAAATCAGTACTCCGACCGAGATTTACAATCATCCGAAGACAGAGTTCGTCTTTCAATTCATCGGGAAATCGAATTGTTTTGAAGGGAGTGTGTCTGCTATCGATAAGCGGAAAGTTGCAGTCAAAATCGGTTCTGAAATCACTCATGTCGACACGAATAACGTCATGGGAAATGAAAGTGATCTGAAAACCGGGGATGAGGTAAAGCTTTATATTAGACCGGAAAAACTGCAAATTATTTCTCTTGATGAAAAATCTTCAGCTCCATTGGATTTCCATCGTGCCAAGATCAGCCAAATGAACTATCTTGGTACCTCATGGGAAATCAATGTTCTGTTACAGGGGAAAAGTATTCAAGTATTGACTTCCGCTTTCGATTCATCATGGCAAAATGGAAGTGAGGTGTTGATTGGATGGAGCCCATCAGAAGTTATGCTAGTCAAGAAATAGAACAGCAAACGAGTCCTATCGAACCGCAAAAGAAGCCTAAAAGCAAGAAAAGGAAAGTCTGGGTGCCGGGATTACTTCTTTTAACGCCGATTCTACTTTTCATATTTGGTTTCTTTGTCATACCGATGTTATACATTTTATATTTAAGCTTCATATCCACAGATAATCTTGGAGGAGCGGAGGCAGTATATAGCATAAAAAACTATACACAATTATTTTCCGATAGCTATTACTTATCTTCCTTATGGCTGACAGTGAAGATCAGTTTATATTCGGTCTTGGTTGCTTTATTACTTGGATATCCAGTAGCTTTGACAATGGCCAAAAGCTCAGCGCGGATCAGAGGGTATATCACTCTCTTGATCGTGTCACCGCTCTTGGTAAGTATAGTTGTCCGTAATTTTGGCTGGTACCTTTTGCTCTTGCCTAATGGAACGATTAATCAAACCTTGATGGCCCTTGGCATAATAGATGCACCATTGAAACTATTGTTTTCGGAGATAGGAGTTGTGATTGGGCTTTCCAATGCATATCTTCCTTTCATGATCCTATCCATCGTTGCAAGTCTTTATAATATCGATCCTTCTCTTGATAAGGCAGGAGCCATACTTGGGGCAAGCCCGTTCAGAAGGTTCTTTTCCATTACATTGCCGCTAAGCATCCCAGGTATCGTATCTGGCTGCATTCTCGTATTCAGTTTGTCAATGAGTGCTTATGTTACGCCTGCCCTAATGGGGGGAGCCAACGTGCCCGTGATGCCTGTTGTCATCTATGATCAAATTAATAACCTGCTGCATTGGACATTCGGATCTGCTCTTTCTTATATTCTATTAGCAACCACTGTCATNNAAAAAGGGAAATTCAAGGAGGTATTCCGATGATGAAAACGTTTGGCGGCCTTCGGGTTGCAGTAGCCGTTTTGGCCATTATCTATATCTTGATCCCGCTCATTGTCGTTATTCCCGCTTCTTTTACAAGTGCCAATTATCCAAGTTTTCCGGCTGAAGGCTTTTCACTGCAATGGTATGCCAAGATCTTGGAGCGCCCTGAATTTTTGGAAGCATTTTTGAACAGTGCGAAGTTCGCAGCATTGGCTGCCCTTTTCTCCGTCATATTCGGTACTTTGGGTGCCCTTGGTATCGCAAAGTATGATATTCCGGGAAAATCGTATATTACGGCCCTTTTAACTTCTCCATTAAGTGTGCCGCAATTAGTCTTGGGGATCGCACTCTTAATGTACTTTACACCAATGATGCTTGCCGGTACGTCTACAGGATTTTTAATTGCCCATATCGTGATTTGCATACCATATGTCATGCGGCTCGTATTAACCGGTTTAAGTGGATTTGATTATAATCTCGAAAGGGCTGCGGCCATACTTGGAGCAAATCCACTAACGGTATTCATGAAAGTGACACTGCCGCTAATTGGATCCGCGGCCATCTCAGGGGGATTATTCGCATTTTTGACATCATTTGATAATGTAACGGTCTCTCTTTTTATGGTATCACCTGAAATGAGAACGCTGCCGATTGAGATTTTCTCGCAAATGCAGGATGCCTACAATCCAATCGTCGCATCCGTGTCGAGCGTGGTTATTTTCATATCAGTCCTTCTGATTGTCATACTTGAAAAAATTCAAGGTGTAGGCAAAGTTTTTGGCGGTTCGCATCATACAAACGGTTAAAAAACGGGTATATATGATGTGACATACGATCATGCTGGCAAAGTTATGATTTTTTCGAAGAAAACTCATGTGTACATTCCATTCAAATGGGCCAAACACCTTTTCGCAGCCAATAACGGCGCCGTTAGGACAGGGACAGAGGGATTAACCTGCTTTGCGATATGTTCCATACTATATTGTGAAAGCAAAATCACTTCTGTCTTTCCATCCAATTGTTCCACCATCTTTTTAACCCGATCGTCATGTTCCTTTCTTTTTCCTTGTGATAATAAATGGATGATTCCGGGATCGACCAATGACTCGATCATACAGTCCGGATTCTTATTTAAAAGGTAATTTTGAAGGGCGATCGGCGTTTCTTTTACGGTAGAAACCAGGCCAATGCGAGTATAGCTAAGAGCTTCATCAAGCATGGCCTCATCTGAACGAAATAACTTTACAGAGTATAAAGGCTGTAAAATTGCAGTGATGTCATTAAAGGCAGAGCAAGTAAGTTGGATGCATGAAACATCAGAATCATAAGCTAAATTCACTAATGCAGAAAAGCGGCGGATGATTTCAGGAGTTAACTTGCCGCTCTTTTCCATCAAGGAGAGAAGGGACGTGTCCATTAAATGAAGGAGTTCAATGTTCGGTGCAACCGTCTGAAAGGCAATTTCAATTGGTTTTAGCGCAGTGTGGTTGCATGAATCAGTGCGATTTTCAAAAAAACCCTCTTTTATTTCATCATTATACCTAGTAGAACTATTCCATTATATTACATACAGATAGACCTCTTACAAATTTCTATTAAGAAAGGAAGGGAGAAGCATGGAGAAAGAAGCCCTGGTCGATCTTCGACAGGTAATTCCAGATGAGAGAATGTTTCTAGATTTGGCAGAAAGGTATTGTTATAGCTACGACGCTTCTTTCGGGGAATATTTACCCGAAATCGTCATTCAGCCAAAAAACGCGGAGGAAATCAGTGCAGTGGTTAAATTGTCTAATACTCACAAAATACCTGTTTATCCTAGGGGATCAGGAACTTCGCTAAGCGGCGGCCCTTTACCTGTTAAAGGGGGGATGGTTCTTGATATGACCCTTTTGCGGGATAAATTGATCATTGATCGGGAAAATATGCTTGCCATAGTCTCTCCAGGTGTGATTACGGCAGATATTCATAAAAAGGCCGAAGAAGCCGGCTTATTCTATCCGCCGGATCCAAGCAGTTCCAATGTAGCCACTATAGGCGGGAATCTATTAGAAAACTCCAGCGGTCCAAAGGGATTGAAATACGGAACGACAAAAGAATACGTGATAGGTCTGGAGGTGGTCACCCCGACAGGAGAAATCATTCGAACTGGCGGAAAGACCGTAAAAAATGTAACTGGGTATGATTTGACCCGATTGATCGTAGGTTCGGAAGGTACCCTGGGCATCGTAACTGAGGCAATCATCCGCTTAATACCAAAACCTCAATCTAAACAAACATTTGTCGCCCACTTCAATCATTTGATAGACTCTGGCCATGCCATTACCAGCATTTTATCATCAGGAATTCTACCCTCTGCCCTGGAATTGATGGATAATGCGTGCATCCGTGCTGTTGAAAGCTACCGTCCTTCCGGTTTGCCTCTTCAGGCTGAAGCCATTCTGATCATAGAAATAGATGGACACCCATTGGCGATTGAGGAAGAAATCAATAAATGCGCCGATATATGCAGGGCAGAGGGTGCTTCCTACGTCAAGATAGCGGAGACAGAGGAAGAGCGCCAAACGATTTGGAGAGCGCGTAAATTGGTTTCCCCGGCCATTACACAAATGGGCCCTACAAAAATTTCTGAAGACGCGACCGTTCCACGCAGTCAAATACCTGCAATGATGGAGAGATTAAACAATATCCGGGAGAAGTACGGATTGAACTTGGTTGTATTCGGTCATGCAGGGGATGGGAATTTACATCCGAACATCATTACCGATAAAAGAAATATTACGGAAATGAAAAAAGTGGAGCTTGCTGTCAGTGAAATTTTTGAAGCAGCTATCGAATTAGGAGGAACACTTTCCGGGGAACATGGAATCGGTACTTTAAAGTCACCATATATGGAAATGGAATTAGGAATAACCGGAGTGAATATGATGAAAAAAATTAAAGAAGCATGGGATCCCAATAATATCCTGAATCCGGGGAAGATTTTTCCTGATAAGGGACAGACAAGGGTTGTGTTGGTTACATGAATCTACCCACCAAACCGAATGAGTCAAATGCTGCTGTCCAAAATTTATATTCAGATGCCTATGATTGGACAAACCAATGCGTAAAATGCGGATACTGTTTACCGGCATGCCCTACATATGAATCAATGGGTGTGGAATCCGCCTCTCCACGCGGTCGTATCAATCTAGTGAAAATGGCAGCCGAAGGAAAAATAGATTTCCAAAAAGATTTAGCTGAACCAATCGACTTATGCTTAGGCTGCCGTGCTTGTGAAACAGCATGTCCTGTTGGTGTGCCATACGGACATATACTGGAAGCGGCTAAAGAAGCCATTGAAAACTCCCCGTCAGCCAACAAAAAAAACAAAATGACAAGAATCAAAAAACTGGCATTGGTTCATCTTTTTCCATATCCAAAACGGATGAACAGGATTGGAAGTGCAGTGCAGCTCTATCAAAAAACCGGCTTATCCAAGCTTATCCGTTCATCAAATATATTGCAGAAGGTTTCCCCTGCCCTTGCACATTTAGAACAGGCACTTCCAGACATCGAGACTTCTTCCAAACGTATCCGGCAAGGTACGATTATGCCAGCAAAAGGGGAAACGAAATTAAAAGTTGCATTTTTTACTGGGTGTATCATGGATTCCATGATGTCACGAATTAACCGTCTTTCCATTGAGCTGCTTACCATAGCAGGGTGTGAGGTCATTCTCCCTGAAAACCAGAATTGCTGCGGTGCTCTCCATTCCCATCAAGGTGAAACAAAACAAGCGAAAGCATTGGCAAAGAGGAATATCCAAGCCTTCATGCAAACGGAGGCTGATGTAATCATAAATAACGCAGGAGGCTGCGGTGCTTCGCTTCTTGAATATGGACATCTATTGGCAGAGGATCAAGAATGGGCTGCGAAGGCAAGGGCTTTCTCGGAAAAATCAAAAGATATCAGTCAAATTCTTCATCAATTGGGGCCGCTACCTTTCACTGAAGAATGGCAAGGCATCGTTTCCTATCAAGATTCATGTCATTTACGCAATGTTCAAAAGGTCCAAAAGGAACCTCGTTTATTATTGCAATCCATACCAGGAGTTTTCTATGTCGAAATGGAAGGGTTTGACCGTTGCTGTGCATCCGGAGGCATTTACAATCTTCTCCACTTTGATGAATCCATGAAAATTCTTGATGAGAAAATGAAGAATCTTAAAGAAACGAAAGCAACTACCATTGTTACGGTTAACCCAGGATGCCAAATGCAAATGAGCATTGGCATCCAAAGGGAGGGAGCGGCAAACCAAATGAAAAGTTTGCACCTTGTTGAAGTACTTGCCAAGGCTTGCGGCTTGGATTGACAAAAAGGATATTGAAACTCCTTAAAGCATTACCCGTCAGCGTTTTCGCACTTATGTGAAGATGCTGACGGTTTTTTATTTTGGCTCTTTTCGTAAAGAT
>NZ_JAGGQC010000014.1:0-97649 GCF_018613455.1 Bacillus sp. ISL-78 | reverse complement strand
GGGGAAATCAACCACACCGCATTACTTGGTAAATGGCAACAAATTATGCGAAAACAGCCTTTATTTTTCAATTAATTAATGACTATGTTGGGGAACTTAATGTAATAATGCAGTGCCGTATGTATAATTAAAAAGATATCGGTGCCGATTCGCAAATGAAAAAAACCGTTCAATTATCTGAACGGAATGTGTGAGTAAATGAATTTAAATTCCTGTTTTTATCCCAAAACCGATTAAAATTAAGCCAGTTGATTTTTGGAATGCTTTCTGGAATTTGGAATTGTTCATCCATTTTTTTGCGTAATCAATTAGATAAACAAGAAATAGAAACCACAGTACAGCGAGCAAGGTTAAGATGAAGGCTAATATAATCAATTGCTGGTTTACATTTCCGTTCAAATTGATAAATTGTGGCATGATTGTTATATAAACTAAAACGGTCTTTGGATTAAGAATATTATTAAGTAATGCTTGCATGAAGGAATCCTTATTGTGCCGGTTTGAATACTTAACAGGTGTATTTGCTTGTGCTTGAATTTCTTTTAAGGAAAAAACGCTTTTAGAAAAAAAACTTTTTATCCCTAAATAAATTAAATAGGCGGCTCCCAAATATTTGATTGTACTGAAAAGAATCACAGACTTTGCAATGACAACAGATAGTCCAAGAATGGCTATAAGCGTCCAAAAAGAAAGTCCCGTTGCCATTCCGAGAACGGTATGACGTCCCGCTTTCGGACCATGGCTAAGCGTGTTTTTCACTAAGAGCATTGTATCTGCTCCCGGTATAATAACCATCATTGCCACTATTGATATGTATGTAAGTAAGCTGTCCAAACTAATTCCCCCTCCCACTTTCATAGTGGTTACTAAAGTAACTACTTAGTAAGTATATTAGATGAAAATGGAAAACGTCAACAGATTTTGCTAAAATATTAGTTACAAAGGTAGCGACTACGGTTGTGTTGGAGGGTTTATGAAAGAAACCATTTTAGAAACATTAAAAAATCTGAATTTCACCGAATATGAAGCGAAAGCATATCTTGCCTTATTGGAAGAATCGCCATTAACAGGCTATGCAGTAGCAAAAAACTCCGGTGTACCACGTTCAAGAATATATGAAATTCTGGATAGTCTCGCCATACGCGGAGATATTCTGGTCAGTCCTGGAAACACACCACAGTATACTCCTGTTCCTGCAAAGGAGCTAATAAAAAACCGTCGGATGAAAGCGGAAGAGAATTTTGAACTGGCAGAAAAATCATTAGCGGAGTTCGAACGGTCTGCAAATGATCGTGAAAATATCTGGAATATCATGGGGCGTAATGAAATACTCGATAAGGTCAAAGCTTGTATATTATCTGCTAAAAAAAGAATACTCTTAGAGATTTGGGAAGACGAATTCGAAGAATTAGAACCTGAACTAAGACAGGCCGCAAATGGTGGAGTCAATGTAACAATTATTGCCTATGGGGAAATCGTCTGTGATTTTGCAAATGTTTACCTCCATTATATGGGTTATGAAATTACAGAAGAGTATGGTGGACGATGGCTTGTTATCAGTGGCGATGATTCTGAAGTAGTCGCAGGTATAGTCTCTCTTGGTAAAGATAGCCGTGCAGCATGGACCATGCATGTAGGTTTAGTGATGCCCATTACAGAAGTCATGATTCATGATTTGTATCTCATGGAAATCATGGGGAAACATAGGGAACTTTTAGAAGAAAGTTTTGGTGTAAACCTCGTCAATTTACGTAAAAAATTTTCTATTCATCCAGATAATAAAAAACATTACGTGGACTAGATTTGTACATGTTCAATAATAAAAGCATTTTCAAAGTGGCATGAATCCAGGCAGGATTTATGCCTTATAAAGTTGAAGTTGATAGGCGCAGGTAAATTGAAGACAGACAAAGCATCTCGTCCCGGAACCCGGGTGATTGACGATACGGCAGATAAATTTAACTATATTAAAATATGGAAAAGGGTATAATGAAGAAGGAATAAGCCATTTTGGTAATGGGATTATCATATCGGATTACATGTTTGATATCCGGATCACTAAGACAGAAGGAGAAATGATTCATTTGAATAACAAGGAAACAAAGGGTACCGAGTTACCTGCCAACTATGAGGAATTAAAAAAATCTGCCAATCGCAAATCTAATTGGAGAGAACGTTTAGATGCAATCGAAGAATTAGGTCAATCAAAAAATAAACAAGTAATCGACATTCTCACACATATCATGAATAATGATTCTGTATATAAAGTTCAAGAGGCAGCCTACCGTCAATTGAAAAGTTTAGGCGAAAATGTGCAAATGCCAGCAAGGAAAAAGGGCGAGTTGATCAAAGGTTTGACCAAAATCTTAGTGCGGATCAAGAAGAGTTTACCTGAAAATCACACATATCACGAATTCAAAGACAAACTCCAGAAAATGAGAATGGATATATATGATACATATGAGGGAGAAAAAGGAGCAGACTTTGATAAATGGCTTGAAAATACGTGGTCAGCTTTATCGAAAAGATAAAATAGAAAAATAAGTAATATGGATACAGGAGCAAAATTTTTGCTCCTTTTTCTTATATGTAAAACAAAGTTTTAGCTATAGTATGCTAATATATTTAAAAGAGGAAGTATTTGGCTGTTGCTTTAATTTTGAAAACCAATACCTACATGCGAATTCAGGGGAGAAAAGATGACAGATTATATTGAACTTTGGAAACAGGCAATGACAGATCATACTGGGAAGATACCTAACAGGCTAAAAGATGATGCTGCAGAAGAAGCTTTTTGGGCTTCCAAGGTTGCAGCGAAAAAACAACATAAAGTGGAACCTTATGCAAAAATTGTGCAGCAAGAGTTATTGGCATTATTAAAACAGGATGATCATGTATTGGAAATCGGCCCTGGATGGGGCAATTATACATTTGATATTGCAAAAGAAGTCAGGAAGCTAACTTGTATAGATAGTTCCAAAAGCATTATCAGTTTTTTGGAATCCCACGCAAACGAAAAAGGTTTCGAAAACATGGAGTTAATTCATGATAAGTGGGAAAGTGATAACAAAAAAGTCAAATATGATGTAGTATTTGGTTTTAATTGTTATTACCGAATGAGTGAAATCGGTCATACCTTATTAAAAATGAATGATTCTGCAGCTCGTTTAGCGATAGTAGGTATGACAACCGGACCAGAAAAACCTCATTATATGGAATTGAAGCAACGAGGATATACGATTAATTTAAGAAGACGGGATTACATACACATCTTGAATGTTTTGTATCAACTTGGAATACTGGCTGACTGTAAGATCGTTAAATTAAAAAGTAAAAAAATCTATTCAACCTATGAAGAAGTAATCCGAGATAATACAACAAAAATTCTTGATGAACATTTTTCCCATGATGAAGTAAAAACGATCCTAAATAAATATGTGGTGGAAAAAGAAGGAGTTTACGAATATGAATATCCGTTTCATGCAGCTTTGATGTATTGGAATCCAAGTTAAATTAACAATTTTAGTACCTTTTTCACTGGCCCTTCAGGAAAAAGGTATTTTTTCGGTTGGATATTCGCAAAATAATAGTAACAAGGCTACAAATACAATGAAAAAACGGAGTGAGAATGATAAATGAAAGAAATATCCGAAAAGAGATTTTGTGAAACTTGTAAAAAAGAGACAGTTCATACAGTAACTGAAGATGCATTGGAAATAGAATATTCATGTAATGAGTGCGGTAAGCACCAAGATATTTTCAAGACATTTTTTTAGAAAAATTTGAACCAATTTTAATTTCGTAATCGGAATTTTGTTGCAAGGTAGCAAGGTAAGTAGTTCGAACATGGTCATCTTTCCTTGGTATTTGGAAATGGCCTCCCCCTAAGGGAATCACTCTCATCGAAATTTTTTGCATCCCCCTTATTTAGAGCGGAACGAAATCAGCTGAATAATTAAAAGCCTGTCAAAACAAGTGGCCCCCCATCTAATACAATAGTGTCATTCCCGTTTTACGCCATGTATCTACCGAAAACGAACTGCTTTAAAAAAGCCCCTTCATCCGCACCCGCCTTGTTCCACCATAAAGTCGACAATCAACATAAAATTGTAAGTACTGCAGCTAAGACTTCATCATTCCCACCCATAGTTAACCAAACGAATAATTACAGTCGAACGGATTTCAAAAAATATTATCCTAGCATATAAAAAAACACAAACTTTATTTTAAATTTTCAGAAAATATTGAATTCTCTTTAATTTGTTTGTATAATTGAGCCGACAGTCGACAGTATTCTGAAAACGGGGGGTGCTTCATGGGTCTTATGAATAACGCATTATCTAAATCAATAGCGGAACATATCACAGAACAAATCATAACCGGTGTACTTAAACCAGGAGAAAAATTGGTGGAACTTATTTATGCAGAAGAATACGGAACGAGCAGAGCACCGGTTCGCGAGGCAATTTATTTGCTTGCAAAAGAAGGATTAGTAGAAAGAATTCCGCGTAAGGGCGCCATCGTAAAAGAATATACGGAAAATGAAATTTACGATTTGCTTGAAATTCGAAATATGTTGGAAAATATGGCGATGGAACGTATTAAAAAGCATGGAATAGACCAAATACTTCTTAAAGAAATGAAACAGCATCTTTCAGAAATGAAGAAAATAGAAGATATTCACTCCTATACCCAATTGAATCATTCCTTTCATACATGTCTTATCAAAATGAGTAAAAGTGAAACCATCAAAAACATGTACTCCCAACTTGGCTGGCCTTTGTTGAGAATTCAAAGCCTATCTTTTTCAAACGGGAACAACATTGAAAAATCTATTTCTGAGCATGAAATTATTTTCGAATTGTTGTTCGACCAAAACATGAATGAATTAACAGCAGTTTTACAAAAACACAATCTTGATGTGATTTCCAGCATTCAAAAAATGCTTAAATAGTCGTTCATGACATGAACGGAGGTGGAGTGTTGAAGGTTGCTTTTTTGTTTCCCGGTCAGGGTTCCCAGAAGCCAGGACTATTAAATGAACTGCCGGGCGACAACGCAGTCAAACAAGTGCTGGAAGCAGCAAGTGAAACACTGAATGAAAACGTATATAACCACCACTCAAAAGAATCACTATGCTCGACCAAGTCAGTACAGATTTCCCTTTTTACTGCTGGTATCGCAGGATTTAAAGCACTTGAAGCGGAAGGAATCATGCCAAATTTTGTCGCCGGACATTCAGTGGGCGGATTTAGTGCTGCAGTGGCTGCGGGCGTCATTGATTTTAAGGATGCTATAAATACCGTCAAGCTTCGGGCTGAACTAATGGAACGGGCATATCCTCAAGGATATGGCATGGGGGTTGTCATAGGCATGGCAGCAGATACACTACAATCACTTGTAAGCCAATATTTTGATGAAGAATTCCCAGTGTTTATGTCGAACAAAAATGCACCAGATCAAATAACTCTATCGGGAGCTTTGTCCGGTATAAACAGGATATTGAATGTAGCCAAAGAGAACGGGGCCCGCTGTGCTTCTTTGCTGAATGTCAGCACGCCATCCCACTGTCCACTTCTCTCATCTGTTTCACAAGAGCTCGGTGAAGCGCTTGACGATATTCCATTTCATCGTCCTTTGATTCCGTATGTAAGCAATCGGGGGGCACGGCTCCTGTTTAATCCGGGAGATATTCGACTGGACTTAGCTGAAAGCATCTCATCCCCTGTCCAGTGGCATGATGCTTCTACCGTTTTATACGAAAACGGAACAAGATTATTCATTGAAATGCCGCCAGGAAATGTATTGTCGCGTTTAGCAGCAAAAGGATTTCCGGATGCCAGAGTCATGTCAATATCCGAAAATGGCTATGATGATTGTCTGTATATAGCAAAGCGAGAAAAATCAAATGAATAAAGGAGGGCTGCCATGATGAAATCCGCGGGACAGGTAGTAAATCTAAATAGATCATGGACGAAACGCCTTGAAGAAAAGATAAAGCGTATGGACAGTGTGAAGGATCTCGTAAACGGGATGTTAATCCCTAATGATCGAATTGTGGACGTGATGGAAAAGGTTATTAGGCCTTATGATCGTGTAGTTCTTGAGGGAAATAATCAAAAGCAGGCCTCTTTTCTTTCAAAAGCGCTGGCACAGAGTGATCCAAAAAAATTGTTTGATTTGCATATGATAATGTCCAGTATTTCAAGACCGGAGCACTTGGATTTATTTGAATATGGCATTGCAAAAAAAATCGATTTTGCTTATGCTGGTCCGCAAAGTCTTCGCATGGCTCAAATGCTTGAAGATGGAAAGCTAACCATGGGAGAAATACACACATACATCGAACTTTATGGACGCCTTTTCATAGACCTGATTCCTTCAGTCGCACTGGTTGCTGCGGACAAGGCAGACCGACATGGGAATCTTTACACTGGCCCAAATACAGAAGAGACACCTACCATCATTGAAGCAGCCGCATTTCGTGATGGTATTGTCATCGTTCAGGTAAATGAACTGATTGATGAACTGCCACGTGTCGATATTCCCGCTTCTTGGATCGATTATATCGTTGTGGCAGATGAACCATATGAACTTGAACCCTTATTTACACGTGATCCCAGGCATATTACAGATATTCAGATATTACAGGCGATGATGGTCATTCGTGGTATTTATGAGAAACACGAAGTCCTATCGTTGAATCATGGTATCGGGTATAACACGGCAGCGATTGAACTGCTGCTTCCCACTTATGGAGAATCACTTGGATTAAGAGGGAAGATATGCAAACACTGGGCATTGAATCCCCATCCGACACTCATTCCCGCGATTGAAAGTGGCTGGATTGACAGCGTTCATTGTTTTGGCGGTGAAGTCGGTATGGAGAAGTATGTGGCGTCCCGCCGTGATATTTTTTTTACCGGACGCGATGGCACTTTGCGTTCGAACCGAACATTATCGCAGATGGCAGGGCAATATGCGGTCGATTTATTTATTGGGTCGACCCTGCAAATGGACAAGGATGGAAATTCTTCTACTGTAACCCGGGGAAGACTGGCCGGTTACGGCGGTGCGCCAAATATGGGTCATGACCCAGGGGGACGGCGACACTCAACTCCAGCGTGGTTAAATATGATGACGGCCGATGATCCGCTAGCTCGTGGAAAGAAATTGGTTGTTCAAGTTGTTGAGACCTTCCAAGCCGGTAATAAACCTATATTCGTAGAATCATTGGATGCTATAAAAGTCAAAGAAGATACAAGTCTCGCTATAGCACCCGTCATGATTTATGGGGATGATGTTACACACGTCGTTACCGAAGAAGGCATCGCTTATTTATACAAAGCGGACAGCATGGAAAAACGCAGAGAAGCGATTGCAGCAGTCGCAGGGGTAACTCCTGTTGGTCTAACACATGATCCGAAGAGAACTGATAGCCTGCGGCGTGAAGGATTGATCGCACTTCCAGAAGATTTGAACATCCGCCGGTCAGATGCAAAACGGTCTTTGCTGGCGGCTAAAAGTATAGAGGAAATCGTTCAGTGGTCGGATGGGTTATACGAACCGCCGGCAAAGTTTATTAGCTGGTAACCGGGAGGCGCAAAAATGAGTCATGCAAAAGAGACATTCAGCCGCAACGCAGCTGATTCAGCAGTTCATTCTTTAATAGAAGAAGTCGAACTGACACCGAAACCGGGCCTTGTTGATAGGGTCAATAACGGCGCCCACCTAGATTTGTCTATCGAACTCATGCGAAAATCCGCACGATCATTAAAGGAAACATTTGAACAAATTGCATTGATTAGCTACGGCAACAGTCCCTCACTTTCTTTAAGAGAAGAAATTGCGGCAATAGGCCGTAATGGAGAAAATAGAATGTTCGAAACTACCGGTGGCGTTAACACACATAAGGGCGCCATTTGGGCGATTGGTCTGCTGGTTGCAGCTGCAGCGATGGGAAAAGGCTGTTATGCAATAAAAGAAATTGTTTCACTGGCCGGTGAGACGGCCCGTTATCCAGATCGACATTGTCCTATTACCGCTACAAATGGCATGCTTGTTTCTGCAAAATACGGTGTAAATGGAGCAAGAGCAGAAGCGGAACAGGGGTTTCCTCATATTGTGCATGTTTCCATGCCAATGTTAAAGCAAGCAAGAGCATCCGGATTTTCGGAAAATGAAGCCCAACTATATTCACTGTTAGCCTTGATTGCTTCTTTGGATGATACATGCATTTTACATCGAGGCGGTCCTGAAGCACTTATATTCGCTAAAAGGCAAGCAGTTTCGGTGTTAACGAGTGGAAGTCTTGAAATGCTTAAAGCACTTGATGAAGAGTTTACGAGACTTAATATATCTCCAGGGGGCAGTGCGGACATGCTCGCTGCTACGCTTTTTTTGGATAAAATCCAAAGACATATAATCGGTGATGTAGTTCAAAAAGAAGTCGGGTCTATACATTAAGGGGGTACTTCATTTGGAAAGTTTCAAATACACATTTCCTGCAACACGAAAAATTGTCAATAAGGCGCACGTTGGCGTTGTTGGATCGGGTGATTTGGAAGTGATGATAGAGCCGTGCGAAGAATCACAGACCGTGGTGACCATCCGGACGGGAATCACCGGTTATAAAGACACATGGGAAGCAATAATTCAACGATTTTTCACACAGCATGATGTCGCTGCAAAAGTTACAATTAATGACTTTGGCGCAACACCTGGTGTTGTGACGATTCGCCTTGCACAAGCGCTGGAGGTGAGCTTTCTTGATTCAAACAAAAAGTAGTTTTGTAGAATGCAGTGGACGGGAAAGAGCGATGAATCTACTGGATGATGGAACATACAAAGAGCTTCTTGGTCCTTTTGATGGGCTGGAATCGCCTCACTTGGAACCTCAAGGAATCGTTCCGCAAAGTGACGATGGCGTCATTGTGGCTAAAGGTACAATTAATGGGGAACGGGCAGTCGTGATATCCATGGAGGGAAATTTTCAAGGCGGAGGTATCGGCGAAGTATCTGGTGCAAAAATCGCCGGTTCACTCGAAATGGCCTTAATAGATTGTGAAGCCGGAATAAAGACGATACCAATCATACTGTTTGATACAGGGGGAGTGAGGCTGCAGGAAGCCAATTATGGATTACTTTCCATTGCCGAAATTGGTTCAGCCATTGTGGCGCTTCGCCGCCATGTTCCTGTCATTGCTGTTATTCCAGGGAAAATCGGTGCATTTGGCGGTATGTCGATAACAGCCGGCCTTTGCAGTGCCATCATTATGACCAGAGAAGGCCGGTTGGGATTAAACGGACCTGAAGTGATTGAGCAGGAAGCCGGTATTCGCGAGTTTGATTCAAAAGACCGGCCACTGATTTGGGGTACACTTGGCGGAGAACAGCGAAGTTCGGCCGGTTTTGCGGATATATTAATTGAAGACGATACGGAGGCCGTAAAAACAGCCGTCTTTTCAATATTAAACGGTCACGTATCCTTTGAACCAAGATCAGAACAAATTAAGAGGTATGAGTCGTTTTTAAATGCAGCGAAACCGTTACAGCGGATAACGCCACAAAAAGTACGTAAGCTCTGGAATCAGTCTCGATATGATGTTATGCAAAAACAAAATGTTTCAAAAGGTGAAAAATATAATGGACGGGGACAGACCTGGTTTGATTTATTGAGTAATGGGATTCCTGAAATAGGCGATATTCCCTCCGTTCGAGTTGCTGATGCTTACTTGGGCAAGACGAAGGTGCGTTATATTGCTGTAGTACCCGATCCAAAGGGTCGCTTTCCAAGGGCAAGAAATGGGGAAGTAGGTTTACAGGAGGGTTGGTCAATTGCCAAGCATGTTAGGGAAGCGATTGAAGAAGATCGAAATGGTGAAAAACGCGCAATCGTGGCCATCGTCGATGTTCCGAGTCAGGCCTACGGTTATCACGAAGAACTGTTAGGCGTTCATCAGGCATGTGCAGCTGCCGTTTATGCATATGTCACCGCACGTTTGGAAGGTCATCCCGTTATTTCGTTCATACCGGGCAATGCCATTTCAGGTGCCTTTTTATCACATGGTATGCAAGCCCACCGGTTAATTGCACTTCGTGATCCCGGTGTGAATGTACATGTTATGTCAAAACAATCTGCTGCCCGAATTACACAAAGAAGTATAGAAGAATTAAAAGTCGCGGCGAAAAAAGTTCCAGCGATGGCATACGATATTGTATCATTCCAACAACTTGGCGCATTGCATTCGTTAGTAGATGGAGTAAATGCGGACAGGCCGGAACACAAGGACCGCGATGTTATTCATGAAGAAATAAAGGAAGCGATTTCTGACATAAAAATGACTGGTTCAGTAGATTTAAAAGTACGATTAACCTCTCCTTTTGCTGTATCAGGTGGACGTGCGGCTTCCATTTTAGTGAGGGAGAAGCTGAATGAACAATGGAACTAAGCCCACATGACTTGTTGAGGATTAAAGGCGCAGAAGAATTAATCAGCCATACCCCTATCCCGAATTGGGTGGAAGGATCTCTGGCAATTTCGCCATTTGTGGTAATCCGCCGTTCCCGTGCAGCAAAAGGACAGGTGGCGGTAGGTGTGCGAGGGACGGAAAGGAATAAAAGATTCGCAGCATTTTTACCAATTGATTCGATTCTCAGCAGGGTTTCTCCCGAACAGCTTGCACAGGAAAAAGGATGGCAGAACCATTCAAAAAAGATTTTTCATTGTTTAGATCGGATCAGTGACCTTTTGGATGTGGCTTCGCTAACGTGGGGGCCGACTGGAAGTGTTGGATTCGAACTCGCCACTGGACAAGAAGCAGTCACAGAAAAAAGTGATATTGATATTGTCATTCGAATTTCCGAAGAATTCACCATTACTATCGCTCAGAAAATTGAAAATGGACTGAAGAAACTTCCTTTTCGGATTGATATCCAACTGGAAACGAAAGAAGGTGCTTTTTCATTAAGTGAATATGTAAAGTCAGAAGGAAAGGAGGTATTATATCGGACGATGGATGGTCCCTTTTTAAAAGAAGTCACTCTTCGTTAATAGAGGACGCCTTGATCTGAAAGTGGTAATGTTTTTCTTCATCTCATTTTGGGTTTATTCATCTATTCAAAATAAGTAAAAACGTGTATTGGCAAGGAGTGATTGAGAAACTTTCTTTTAAGTAAAAAAACTTTTTCAACCATTATTTTTCAGAATAACCGCTTTATTAAAAGGGTTTTATATAAAACAACGGTCTTATGAAATATATGATCATTACATGATGAATTGATTTTACTCGATTAGTTTTTTTGAAAGGAGGTGATTCAAAAAGCCGTACGTTTTAATAGGGGGTTTTGGTTTTATTAGATTTCAACATGACAAAGTGCAAGCAATTCGAACAACATTATATGGTTGTCATTTAAAACGATTAAATTAGAAGGAGTGTTGGACAATGAAGCTGGGCCATTTTTTAAGTATGATTCCTTTTCTCGGAATGCTTTTTTCTCTTCCATTAGTTAATCGTGTAGAACCGTTTGTACTCGGATTGCCGTTTTTCATGTTTTGGATCGTTTTATGGGTTGTTTTAACGACATTAATTATGGCCATCGTTTTTAAACTTGACCCCGCCAATCAAGAAGGTGGTGATACGGAATGAATGCCTCACTCTTTGTGCTTTTCGGTTTTCTGCTGTTCATTATTTATACCGGAATAACTGCTAGAAAAGGTAAAGATATGAACCTGGAGCAATGGGCTGTTGGTGGAAGAGGGTTTGGAACGATTCTTGTTTTCCTTCTAATGGCAGGAGAATCGTATACAACATTTACTTTTCTAGGTGCAAGCTCTTGGGCTTATGGAAAGGGTGGACCTGCCTTTTATATAATCGCATATTTAAGTCTCATTTATTGTATTTTTTATTGGCTGTATCCAAACGTTTGGAAATATGCAAAAGATCACAGACTGGTGTCTCAATCCGATTTCTTTGCTAGTAAGTATAAAAGTCCATATTTAGGGGTTATCACTGCTCTTATTGGTGTCATTTCGATGATTCCTTACATCGTGCTTCAGTTAAAAGGTTTGGGCATCATTGTCTCTGAAGCGTCTTATGGTTTCATATCCCCTACTGTCGCAACTTGGATTGGAGTAATTTCGGTTACGGTTTACGTAATGATTTCTGGAATACATGGATCCGCTAAGACGGCTATAATCAAAGATATTCTAATATTTGGGGTGGTCGTATTTATCGGAATATATATTCCCTACCATTATTATGGTGGAATAGAGTCCATGTTCAGAGAGATTCAAGCTACCAATCCAGACTTTCTCAAGCTGCCTGATTTTGGCCTCGGAATCTCATGGTTTATTTCCACTGTCGTGATGACAAGCATTGGCGGATTAATGTGGCCCCACTTATTTGTAGCAACTTATTCGGCAACTGGGCCAAAAGCTATTCGAAAAAATGCCGTAATAACTCCGCTGTATACACTTATGTTATTGTTTATCTTTTTTGTCGGTTTTGCAGCGATTAAGCAAGTCCCTGGATTACAGGGTGCGGAAACTGACCTCGCATTACTGCGTATTTCCATACAAACGTTTGATCCTTGGTTTGTTGGGGTGATTGGTGCAGCCGGCTTATTGACTGCTTTAGTTCCAGGCTCAATGCTGTTGATGACAGCATCCGTAACACTATCCAAGAACGTATATAAAGTCATTATTCCAACAGCTTCAGAAAAACAAATATCAATGCTTTCTAAAATGTTGGTCCCTGTCATTTCGCTGATTTGCGTTTACTTTACATTTAACGGTGGCAATTCCATCGTAACCCTTCTCCTTATGGCATATAGCTTTATAACGCAATTATTCCCAGCAATACTGTTTAGCTTGGCGAAAAACAATGTAGTTACGAAACAAGGTGCAGCAGCTGGAATGATAGCTGGAGTCATCACAGTGGCGTATATAACGATCACAAATGCCTCCATTGGTACTATGCTGCCGGCCCTACCACAAGTATTGAAGGATTTGAATTCGGGTAT
This sequence comes from Bacillus sp. ISL-78, assembly GCF_018613455.1. Lineage (NCBI taxonomy): Bacteria > Bacillati > Bacillota > Bacilli > Caryophanales > Bacillaceae > Bacillus > Bacillus sp. ISL-78. The sequence continues at coordinate 84,626 of NZ_JAGGQC010000014.1, read as the reverse complement.
TATTGCGTTGGGCGTAAACATAATCATCATGCTGATCGTAAGCACTTTCACCAAACAACTTCCAGTATCTTCAGAAGTGAAAAATTCCCACTTAATTTAATTCCCATTGTAAGAAAAATAGTAAATGGAAAGGACTATTCTTATGATGAAAACCTGCTTAATAGGTTCCAAGATTTACACCCTGACTAGAAATCCTCAGAGATCTTCATATGTACCCAGAACTACCCTTTCAAATGCCTATTATTTGTAAAGGAGTAACCGGAACATTTTTCTGGGTTGGAGGTAAGAACCCGGATAAAAATGCTATATATCCTCACCATCATCCAAAATTTGATGTAGATGAACAGTCCATGTTAATGATTGGAAAAATGTTCATTTCCATGTTTTTAGAGAAAACCACTACTATAAATTAGGTTGTCCAGTGAAACCAAAAGGAGGAGTTCAAATGAAAACTAGCAATATGATAGACCAAAAGGCAGGACATTCACTCAGAGAGCAAAAAGTGAAAGAAAGTATAAAAAACTCATTAAGAGATTTAACTGGCTTGGTAGGAGTTTCTGGTTCAGAACAAGAAGTTGTTAAATATATGAGGGACAATTTATTACCATATGCTGATGAGGTGGATGTAGATCGCAATGGCAATGTGATTGCGATAAAAAAAGGAAATGCCCCCGGGCCAAAATTGATGATATCCAGTCATTCGGATGAGGTTGGGTTTTGCGTAAAAAATATTTTACCCAATGGGTTTATCATGTTTGATAAGGTGGGAGGAGTTTCGGATCAATTATTGTTAGGGAGGAAAGTCTGGGTTACAACAAAAAAATTGCCTGGAATAATCGGGATCAAAGCTGGACACATGCAAACTCCCGAGGAAAGTAAGCGCGTTAAAACAACACGTGAATGTTACATAGATGTAGGGGCTTCCTCGAGAATGGAGGTTGAGGACCTGGGAATTAAAGTGGGGGATCCCATTGTATTCCAAAGTGATTTTATGGAAATGGTAAATAAAGATCTTGTATGTACAAAATCAGTGGATAATCGAATTCATTGTGCAATTTTAATAGAGTTATTTAAAGAATTACAAGGCGTTGAATTTGCCGGAACATTGTATGGTGTTGTAACTGTTCAAGAAGAGGTGGGACTACTAGGGGCCATTATGGTAGGAAATGCGATTGAACCTGATTATGCAATCGTCCTAGATACAATCCCAGCTGGTGATACACCTGATATCGATACGGAAATATCACTTCCCGTCTACCTAGGAAAAGGACCAGCTTGCCCTATTGCGGATGGGGTAAGAGGTACAATGGTATTCAACCACATCCACCCTAAAGTGAGAGAAATCATTGAAGAACAGGCAGCTAAAGCAAATGTATCCTTACAGATGATTACATTGGTCGGGGACGCCTATACAACTGATGCAGCCAGCTTGACTTCAGCGAATAAAGGGATACCGGTAGGAGTTCTTTCAACGCCGCGCAGATATTCCCACTCCCCGGTGGAATTAGTCAATCTCAATGATGCCGAAGGGGTATTGAAGATTGCAAAAGGAATCGTATTGGACAATGGAGGGAAAGATTTAGGTTTTATTTAACAGATTATTGTGTATAAAAAGAGTTAAGTTTCTTAAACTTTTCACTTTAGAAAATAACTAAAGGTTAGAAGGTGTTTTCCGCTTTCCAATGGCAAAAGAATATACCATACCGCCAATTACTTATCAATGATGGGAAAACTCAAATAAAAAGACAGCACTCTGGTTGTGAGTGTTGTCTTTTTTGTTACTAATTATTGTGTTTAAATTCTATTACTCATGGCTTATACACCGTCTAGATGTCTTACGCCATGTGGCGGTGCAATTATGTATCATTTTGAAATTTTCTGATTTTCATTTCAATGATATGCAATATGTGATATATTGCATATTATATATCTGTATTTAAAGGAGGTATAGCCGTTGAAGCAATCAAATTCTTCACAAAAAATTAAACGTACGTCTGTACGTGAAGAAGCATACATGATATTGCAGGATTGGATTGTCCAAGGGATCCTGACGCCAGGCCAAAAATTACGCGACAAAGAATTAGCCGAACAATTGGGAGTAAGCAGAACCCCTATTAGAGAAGCACTTTTAAGGCTTGAGGATGAGGGATTTGTCGAGACCAAGCCGAGCCGTTCAACCATTGTTTCCCCTATTTCATTCGAAGGGGTATTAAACATATATTCCCTTGTTTGGACACTGGAAAAGCTGGCTATGGAACAGGCTTTTGATTTCATTGAAGAAAGACACTTAATGGAGATGGAAGCCATCAATCATGAAGTGAAAAACGCAATCGACGAGAGAAATCAAATAGTTGCTGTCCAGAAGGATGATGACTTTCATTCCATTTACATCAATCTTTCTACAAATGATGAGTTGAAGCGGATTCTATCGGGACTCAAACAAAAACTTATACGAATGGAACTGTTTTATTTCAATCAGGTAAATGATGTTCACTTTTCCGTTGATGAGCATGATCAGATCATACAGACAATTAGGGGTGGGAACCTCACTATGGTGCTTAAGCAGATAGAAAAGAATTGGAAAGAGAGTTACTTTAGAATTCAAGCCCATACGGAACGTGTAATAAGTGGGGAAGAAAAGCATGAATAATGATACTTTAGTTGCTATATCACCTTCAAGAAATAAAGGGATTGCACTTGTACTGACTGGCGCTGCGTTATGGGGAGTGTCAGGAACGGCAGCTCAATATCTATTTCAGCAGCAAGGTTTCAGTCCTGAGTGGCTTACTGTTGTACGCTTGTTGCTTTCTGGAATCATCTTATTGGGGGTCGCTTATAAGAATGAACGACTGAAAGTATTTGAGATTTGGAAAACTAAAAATGATGCGCTTCAAATTATCCTTTTTGCCATTCTGGGAATGCTCGCTGTTCAATACACATATTTTGCAGCAATTAAACATGGCAACGCAGCCACTGCCACTGTCCTTCAATACTTGGCCCCGGCACTGATCACTTGTTATTTAGCCATTCGTTCCAAACGTTTTCCAAGCATTACGGTAAGCGTAGCTGTGATCATAGCGATTTTAGGCACTTTTTTGCTAGTAACGGGAGGAAGCATACGTACACTCTCCATTTCCGGGTGGGCAGTATTTTGGGGAGTAACATCAGCCTTTGCCTTGGCATTCTATACATTGCAGCCTTTTAAACTCCTTTCAAGATGGGGTTCAATGATTGTTGTGGGTTGGGGCATGTTGATTGGGGGCATATGCTTTAGCGTGATCCATCCCCCATGGGCATTTGAAGGCAAATGGACGTTATCTTCATTTTCAGCGGTTTTATTCATCATCATTTTCGGTACGATCATTGCTTTTTATTTTTATTTGGAAAGTACGAAATTCATCTCTGCTTCAGAGGTAAGTTTATTGGCTTCCGTTGAACCGTTATCCGCAACCTTAATATCCGTTTTCTGGTTGAATGTAACGTTCGGTTTTGCAGAGTGGCTCGGCACACTCTGCATTATAAGCACCATTACGATACTATCCATCGTAAAAAACAAGTAATGTCATTGGTAAACCGGGCAAAACCCTGCTGTAGTTATTTTTACTTGGCGATAAAAACCCATAGTCTACCCTGTAAGGGGAAGCTTAATTAGCATGAGTCATATTCATACACTTCTTTAAAAAAGCAATTACACTACATGTGAATTGCTTTTTTTGTTCTTACGGGTTTTACTCATACATTGAGCCATTCAAAAGTCGTTAATTAGACTGCTCAACATATATACAGCAACACTAATAGCCTATGTATTTCAACTAATAAAGGAGAAATGGCATGGAAATCGAAATATAAATACGAGTATGGCCGCAATTTTTCAATGAAGTGAAATCATGAATTAATTCAATGAATACAGAATGGGCTTATTAAATAGCAATTGATCTTAAGACTAAAATAGATCACAGCCTGTTCGATTCCAATCAGGCTGTGATCTATTTTATTAACCTGCGTCTTTATTCTATCTGTTATTGGAATGTTCCCAGTGAGAAAACTTTTATCGATTAAGGCTGTTGTCGAGATGGTCTTACAATAAACTCATTAACGGTAACATCTTCAGGTTGATTCAAAGCAAACAGAATCGTTTCCGCTATACGGGCAGGACTAATCGCAAAAGCATCATATAATTCTTCGAATGGACCTTTCAAGTCTGTATCAGTAATAGTTTGCGTTAATTCTGTTGCGATAGCTCCTGGAGAAACAATCGACACCCGAATATTACTTCCAGCCACAGCTTCCTCTTGACGTAACGTTTCACTAATCATATTTACCGCTGCTTTCGTTGCGCTATAAACAGCTCCACCAACATTGATTCCATGCGCTGCAATAGAGGAAATGTTAATGATGTGCCCTGCACTTTGTTTACGCATTTGTGGTAAGGCTGTAGCGATTCCGTTCAAGACACCTTTAATATTCACATCAATCATTTGATTCCATTCATCGGTGTGTAATTTATCCAGGGTCGATTGCGGCATTACGCCAGCATTATTCATCCAAGCATCAATACGTCCAAATGTATTCAAAGCCAGTTTTCCGAGGGCTTGAACATCTTCTAATGAAGTAACATCCGTCACTGCGTAAATACAATTTTGGCCGATACTTTCCTTAAGTTCTTTTAATCTATCATCGCGACGTGCCCCTAAAACAACTTTTGCACCATTTGCGGCTAACAATTTTGCAGTTGCTTCCCCAATACCACTAGATGCACCAGTAATTACAACAACTTTGCCTTCAATATTTGCCATTTTCTCATCCTCCAAATAAAAAATTTTATAATTGTTGATAATATTCTTCAGTCACGGGTTCTAACCAAATAGTTTCGCCCGGAGTTAAAGCTAGGTGGACAAACCAACTGTCTTTCACAGCACCATGCCAATGTTTGACATCTGCAGGGATATTTACAACATCCCCAGCCTTTAGAAGTTGTCCTGGTTTACCTTCTTCCTGATACCACCCTTCACCGGCAGTCACTAACAGGATTTGCCCTGCTGCATGTGTGTGCCAGTTATTGCGGGCACCAGGCTCGAATGTTACATTTCCGATTGGTGCATTCAAAGCTGAATCAGTTAAAAGCATTTCCAAGTATGCTGTTCCAAAGAAGTATTCATTTTCAATCGGTTCGCCAATTGGAAAAATTGCGTTTTTTTCAATAGATGCTATTTTTGTCATTGTTAGATCATCCTCCTAGTCTTGTACCACATGATTGCCCATTTTTGATACGATGTTCATTCTTTTCATTTACTTCAATTTCCTTTTTTCTTTTGATTAACGAAAGTATCAAATAAATCCTTATCCTGATGTTCGTTTAATAATTTCTGGTATTTTGAAATTTTATGATTCATCAGTTCAAGATTCTCTTCGTAAATCTTCAGTTGTGCTGCAACTTCGTCTCGATGCTTTACCAAGATTTCCATCAATTCTTGTGCATGTTTGTCACCATTTTCATCTTTACGCATTAAGGTATACTTCTTAATATCAACAAGGGCCATTCCTGTATTTTTCATATGGAGGATGAACTCGAGCCATTCTCTATCCTCTTCAGAATAAATACGATTCTTTCCTTTACGCAGCGGTACTACTAAACCTTCTTTTTCATAATAACGAAGCGTATGTTCACTAACACCCAATAGTTTGGAGAGTTCTCCAATTCGATACATGATTGATCACCTCCGTCATTACTCATACCACTTTACAACTTAGAGTCAACTCTAGGTCAAGCATTAAATTTATTGTTTACATCAGAGGAGGCAGCTAATGCAAAAAAGCACAAAAGATAACTGTTTACCCTTTGCAACGGATGACAAAGCTTCAAAGAAGGAAAAATCACCACAGAAAATTGAAAGATCTGGGTGGCTAGAAATGCTTAAGAAACCACCAAGATTAATTAAGATAGGGCAGGGGGAGAGGATAGTAATTTTAAAATACATATTTATATGTGCGAAACGTTATGTGAACCAAGTATGAACTTCTGCTTGTCGGTACAATGCTATGGAAGTTGCACAGCCAGAAGGAAAAAGTAATTCGATGATCAATCATACTGGAAATAGTTCACTCTCTTTCCATGGAAAAGGGGTAAGTTGTTCACATGGGGATGATGGCAAAGTGTGCAATGAAAAATATTCAATCTCTTAAACAAAGTAGAAATACAAAAAGAGCAACTCAGATTAAAGTTGCCCTTTCTATTTACTATTTATCTTACCTCTGTCTCATCTAAAAAAGAATGGGTGGAATGTAATTGAGATTGAGAAGGGTTACCGTATATCTATATAATGTTGCAGAACCTTTGACGGGAAGAATTTGAGGGGCAATGGTCGTAAGGATACGATAATGGCAGGGGGCATAGTTAAATTCCGTTGTGCTTGCTTTAAACAGTTGTACATCGCTTTACCGCCAACTGAATTGGCAGAGTGAATAGTAATCCGATTAGCAAATAGTTTTTCTTTCACCATCTTTTGAACAAGCATAGAACCATTCCTTGTTTTATTTAATAAATCATGGTCCAAAGAGAGATGTTCAATATCAAAGTTCTGCAATAGCTCTAAACATTCGTCAATAGTCTCGACTAACACATAGCCATCGGGTGCTTTCCGATAGTCATCCAAAAAAACGCTGATTTTTTCCATTTCCTTCACTCCTTTGCTTATGCCAAGTGTGACTAAGAAAAGTCAATTAAACCCAAGAAATTATGGTATTATCTATTAAGTCTAACACAACAAGGTAAGAAGGGGACATATTCGACGTTTAATACTACTATACGACAGCCTTTTTAGATCGTCGTGCTACTTCAACTAACGGACCTTTACTATAAAGAAGGAACTGTTACTGAGCAATCCCTTGTGAAATATAGTGCAAAACATCCACTTATAAGTTAATGATTGTAATAATTTGGGTAAAAGGTAATATCTTGACTAAAAGGAGAAGTGATATGTTACATCCAGACGAGATTTACCTTATACTAAGGGACAAAACGCTGCTGTTGGAGTTAAAGGAGCAAATTAATGACTATCATATTTCCTACTTATCGATGATTGATGAACAGCTTTCATTGATTGATAATGCTCTAAAAGTATGTAACATTGATTCCTTCACTATGTAAAAAGGATAAAACCAACATTTACTTATATAAGGGATCAATTTTTTAACTATAATTAAGCAGCTTAGCGCCCTCTGAGAAAGGCGCTTTTTTTATTGGGCAAAGTAGTGTCAATTAATAGGCCAAGCTTAAAAAATCACTTAGTTGATAATTCCAGAGGTTCAATTCCATAATCTGGTTAGTTGTATTGCAAGCGGAACTTTATTTTTCACCTACAGCATTGTGAGGCTGGTCTTTTTCATTTGGATAAGCAGCAATTTTGGGATCTTCTCCAATGCTTTCAAGTGTAGCCGCCGCCATCTGCTCTCTAATGCGAATGATATGGGCATTCATTAGTTGCTTGGCTTTGTCCGCGTCCTTTAATGCGATGGAATGGTAGATTTCTTTATGTTCTTGAAGCGTTTCTTGGAAATGACCTGGATTTGCGAAACGATGCCGTCTGGTGGCACGAATCGTATTTTTCATTTGGTCACTTAGAGTATGAACCAATCCAGCAAATATGGAATTATTGGTGGCTTGTGCAATACTATGGTGAAAAAGCAGATCTGCTCGCAAGCCTAATTCTTCATCATGTTCCGAACGTGCCATTTCTTCTAGAGCTTTAAGGATATTTTGTAAATCAAGAGAGTTTGCTCTTTGTGCAGCAAGAAAAGCACACTCCGTTTCAATTACTCGACGGACTTCAAGCATTTCATAGACCATGTTGTCCTCAGCCTTGATGATTGAGGTGGATAGCTGTTCGATCAGTGATTGAACATCAGATTGTCTGATAAATGTTCCATCTCCTGGTCTAATCTCGATTACTCCGTTAATCTCCAATACTCGAAGGGCTTCCCTGATTGATGTTCGACTCACTTTAAAACGGTTGGATAACTCGCGTTCAGGGGGTAACTTATCTCCAGGTTTCAATTCGCCGCTAATAAAAGATTCCTTAATTTGATTGAAGATGATTTCGTACACTTTGGGAGATTTAACTGGTATTGAATCCATTATTCTCTTCATCCTTCCATGACAACCCTAACAACATGCTGGTACGACTATTAGTGAAATCATTCTAACAAGCATTCATTTATGAAGCAAGGGGATAATCCGCAATATTAAAATTAAAATAAATAACTGTTGAAAAAATCTGTTATTTTAATTGGTTAGACCAATATTGTAAAAATATAATGGTCTAGATTCAGTCAAATTACGTTCACATGGTTATTGAAGGTCATTTGGGTTTTTGTTATAAGGATGGAAAATCAACTATAAATATTGATAATAAAGCATTTTTTTATGGTGAAAAGTATAAAATGGATAATTGTTGAAAAAGTCAAAAAATTTAGTATAATGAAAATTGGTTAGACCAATTATCCGATAAATGGAAGCAATATCATCTTAAGCTATTAAGGAGGGGGAAACCATCTCTTGATACTACAGTTGAAGAATTGAAAAAGAAACTAAATCTTGGTATATGTACGACCAAAGTTTTAGATATGACAAAGACGGATGTTATAGCAGAAAGAAGGAGAATAGAATGGAAATGGCTAGTGTAAATTTAATCAACGATTTAAAGCAAATCCTTCCTGAAAGTCAAGTAACGGAAAACCAGACAGTAAGAGAATTGCATGGTAGAGATGAATCCTATCATGCTGTAAGTCTTCCTGATATTGTTGTATTTCCGAAAACAGCACAGCAAGTCAGTGAAATTGTGAAATTGGCAAAAAAGCACAAAATTCCGATGGTTCCTTTTGGGTTGGGAACAAGCCTCGAGGGACATGTCATACCGTACAACCATGGCATAACTATTGATTTTTCACTAATGAATAAAATCCTGGAAGTGCGTGAAAACGATTTTCTGGTAAAAGTTCAGCCTGGTGTAACGCGTTCGCAACTAAACAAAGAATTGAAAAAATACGGTTTGTTTTTTTCCGTTGACCCGGGAGCTGATGCTACTCTTGGCGGAATGGCGGCAACAAATGCCAGTGGAACGACATCAGTTAAATATGGTGTGATGCGTGATCAAGTCCGTGATCTTGAAGTGGTACTTGCAGATGGTTCGATTATACATACTGGCAATTTGGCCGCTAAATCGTCATCAGGCTACCATCTAAACGGCCTATTTGTTGGATCAGAGGGAACGCTTGGCTGCTTTACGGAATTGACGTTAAGAGTATATGGAATTCCTGAGCACGTTATGGCGGCAAGAGCATCATTTCCGACATTGACCCATGCAGTGGAAGCTGTTGTATCCATTTTACAGTCAGGTGTTCCAATAGCAAGGGTGGAACTTGTCGATGAACCCTCAATGAAGCAGGTTAACCTTTATAGTGAGACAAGCTATAACGAAGCGCCTACACTATTTGTAGAGTTTCATGGCAATGAAGCCGGGTTGAAGCAAGACATAGAGTTCTCTAAGGAAATAGTAGCTGAACATAATTGTCTCGATATTGAATTTGAAACAGATAATGCTGCCAGGAACCGCCTATGGGAAGCTCGCCATAATCTTGCCTATGCTTATATTCATGGCAATCCTGGAAAAAAACTGATGGTGACTGATGTCTGCCTTCCGATTTCAGAGCTGTCCGGTGCCATTCACCATGCAAGGGAAGCTATTGATTTCCTGGGCCTTACCGGTGGGATCGTCGGCCATGTAGGCGACGGGAACTATCACGTACTTTTAATGATTGATAACAATAATCAAGAAGAGATTAAAAGAGCTGAACAGCTAAATGAACAAATTGTCCTGTATGCCCTAGAACGTAAGGGAACATGCACTGGCGAACATGGTGTTGGGGTCGGTAAACAAAAATATCAGGAAAAAGAACATGGGAACTCACTGTTTGTGATGGAAAAAATCAAATTAGCCCTTGATCCAGATAATTTATTAAATCCAAATAAAATATTAATGCTAGAAAGAGTGTGATGGAATGAAAGTATTGGAAGCATTAAGCGCTGTAGCCGGAAAATATTTTGCTGTTTGGGTTATCTTAATATCCGTCATTGCTTTTATTTTTCCTGCTCCATTTTTGGGTTTGGGGGGATTCATTACAATATTGCTTGGCGTTGTCATGTTTGGAATGGGGCTCACTTTGAAGGCAGTTGATTTTAAAATCATCATTACTAAACCACTGCCCGTGATAATTGGAGTTTGCGCCCAGTTTATCATTATGCCATCTGTAGCATTCCTTATTGCTAAACTCATGAATTTGCCAGCCGAATTAGCTGCAGGTCTGGTATTGCTTGGCTGTGTACCAGGCGGAACAGCCTCTAACGTGATGGTATATCTTGCAAAAGGAAATGTACCTTTATCGATAGCTATGACTTCGGTATCAACTTTACTGGCTCCAATCATGACACCGCTGCTTCTGCTTTTGCTGGCAGGACAATGGATGCCGGTTGATTTTTTTGATATGTTTAAGTCCATTGTACAAGTCATCCTTCTTCCGATTGTTTTAGGATTGGCCATTAAGCGGTTTTTCCCAGTAGCAGTTGAAAAAAGCTTGACCGTTTTACCACTTATTTCGGTAGCAGCCATCATTACTATCGTAAGCGCAGTAGTCTCAGGCAACGCAGCTAGCATTGCTGCTTCCGGGTTCCTTATTTTCACTGCCGTGATGCTTCATAACGGATTTGGACTGCTTTTTGGTTACTTAGCAGCAAAAGTGCTTGGACTTGATGAAGTGAACAGAAGAGCGATTTCGATTGAAGTGGGCATGCAGAACTCCGGGTTAGGTGTTGCGCTTGCCACTGCGCATTTCGGCCCGCTGGCAGCCCTTCCAAGCGTCCTGGCTGCTGCATGGCACAACATATCGGGACCAATTCTCGCGACTTACTGGTCAAAAAAACATGCAGGCGACAGTATAGAGGAACCGCCAGTTCATCCGGTGGAGACCAAGCTTTAATTATATGTTAAAAAAAAATCCCATGCTCCCAGCAGGGGTTTTTTTGTTATCTATAAACCCCAGCACTAAGTAACGTTTTAACCTTCCACTAACTGCTTTTTACCAATTCGCTTAAACGCCTTTTGAAATATTGAAGTAGGTCATAAGAAATGTACGACATCGTAATTATAAGGAGTGTCTCAAATAGTTTTAAGAATAGATTGTCAGATATATGATCCATTCTTAGTGCCGATATAATTAAATCAAAAATATCGATGAAGACTACATGAACAATGTATATACCCAGGGCTCTTCCTCCTACTTTAGTAATGAACAAATCCTTCCCCAATGTTTTATTATTTAATGCAAATAAAAAAAGAAATGCAGTTAAAAAGATGGTAGAAATAAAATATTCCCCATGACTTCCCGATAATATCTTTTCTAATAAGTATCCTTCTACCACTTGGATAGTAAAGAAGATAAAAATCACAAATAAATTGGTTTTCGCTGATATTGTTCCTGACTTTTTAAAGAATTTATCATCCGCAAAGAAGAATCCCAAAGTTGTATAAAAAAGACCAATGAATAAAGAATCCCGTGTACTCAGAGGAAGATCATAGAACATCGAATACGATTGACCGAAAAGGCCAAACAGGTTGAATATTAAGCTAATGGTTAAAAGAAGCCTTGCTTTTTTTAACTTAAAAAAACCGAATAGAATGATAACACTCCAAATTAATGCGGTTAAAAACCACAATTGGTATCCGCTAGTCCCAGTTCCGTAATATATAAGGTCAAGAAAAGAAAAATGATTAATGTATTGTGCAAATTCCTTTGGTACATCGGCAGCATCTTTATAAAGAATTAGAACATCATACATCATATAAAAGAAGAGCCAGCACAAATACAGTTTCAAGATTTTTATAATATACCTTTTAAAATAATCAAAGGAATCCCTTTTATGGATCATCTTTTGACCGAACAAATAACCAGATGCAGTAAAGAAGAATGGCACCGCAAACCTGGAGAAGTTATCGAGAATAAATAGACCAATTTGGCTATCCCTAGGGAACACATGAATGACTACAACAGATAATATGGCAAAAAATTTAATAAAGTCAATCGCGTTATTTCTTTCCATTTGTTCACCCTTTTCATAACACTTTTACTATCATTGGTTGTTCCCTATATTATGTACACCAAAGAAAAATTTATTTTTCTCTTTCTGAACCCAATTACGAGATACTGTAAGACTTAATTGATGAAGATCTAATCGTTCAGGAGGGTGGACTGTTTATAGTAGCGACTTCACTATACGGATAGTAATCATATGAATGCCTATGTTCTTATTAAAGCTCTACAGAAGAAACCCCTGTAATCAAGCCTTTTGACTAAGGGAAATGGTGGGGTTCCTGATTGAAACTTGCAATTGATATTTAATTTATCATTGCTTGAAGCACTGCACACATGCTGGACCATAAGTCGTGCTGATAATAAAAACATTTAATTTTTGCCTCTAGAAGAATGCTTAATAGTCTTGGTAAGACAATGGGATGAAGGGGGAGGGGCGTTCTTATTTTCTACTTTCTCTATTAACTTGCTCCCATATTAAATTCACTAATTCTTGCGTATCATTCCTGAATTTTCAAGTAATTTAAACATTAATTCATCATATTTCAAGCACCAATGCGACGTGTTTTGTCTGTGTATAAATATCATGATTGTTGACCTGATTTTATACAAAACAGCTTACATTGGAGGATGTAAGTCCATCTAATTCCAATATATATACATGGTAAGTACAAGTACTTGCAATTTTATGCATATAAAAATTGCCTATCAATAATAAAAAGCTGGAACAACCAGTGCATACGCTAACCGCAGGTAAACGTATTAGTTAATCTGAGGTAAACTTCGAAAATGAAATTCAGGAGACTTTGGATTGATCACGTATTGTGGACAAGTAATTATATAACAAGTGCAACAACCGCTGGAGTGGAGGATCAAACACAGGTACTGGCTAGACTTATGAAGAATCAGGATGATATCGGAAATGCTGTAAAGCCAGTTTACGGAGAGAAAGCTGGTAACAAACTTGCGGATCTGCTTAAGGAACATATTGTTATTGCGGGAAAGATTGTAGATGCGGCTAAAAGTGGAAATGATGCCTTGGTGAAACAGCTAAACAAAGAATGGTATAGAAATGCTGATGATTTAGCAGCTTTCCTTAGCGGTGCCAACCCCTATTTGAAAAATGAAGATCTAAAAAATTTGCTGTAAATGCACCTGAAATTAGTGACAAATGATTTATCTGCAAGCTTAGCAAAAGATTGGAACGCAAGAATCGTTGCAATAGACGAAGGGGTCACACATATAATCTTAATGGCAGATACTATCACTGCGGGAGTTATAAAGCAGTTTTCGGATAAGTTTAAATAATGATCTTAAGGATCCCCTAGCAACCTGTTGGAGGATTCTTTCATGTGAGAGATGCTTTGAAAATAAATTTTCTATGTCTGTTTCATGAGGTATCAGGAGTGCAACTAAGGTAGTAAAGCTACATCATGACAATATTCGACTTTTATTGATGCACTTACTATAAACATGGCTATTTGAACGCTTTGATGACACCTGAAGAATGGTAAATTCCACTTTTCGAACTATTAAGATCTTAGCTGATTGGGAGGGGGATTTTTCTTTTTAGTTAATATTCAGTGGAGTAGAAGCTAAAACAAATTAATAAAGTGGAATGATTTGAATGTTTGTTGAAGCAGGATTGAGACTTCGCTTAATATACCTGTTTAACCAAACCACCACGTTCTTTAGCTTCATAATTTTGCAAATCGGAAAAAGCCCACAACACAACATTTAGGTTGGGGCTCTTCTTGCTCCTATTTACTGACTTTGGCAGCTAGTTGGCGATTTTTGTGACTACTAATGAGGGATACCTATATGTTACATTGGCAGATGCAGTAATAACTCTAATACTTAGCCTATCGTTTGCGGATAATCGAAGTTGGATTGTTCTTCCTATCGTGTTTCTAGTTTCAACTGTCGATGGTTGCCCGCCTGGACCACCAGAAATACGATTAAAGGATTCAAAAGTACTTTCAAGAACTGGGGTTGTGTCATTGATGAATAACCTGAACTGCACTTCGGTATTAAACGTTAAGTTAGAAGCATTAATTAGTCTAGCTGTTAAATCCATGCTTATCTCATATACCCCAGCAGTCAGAACCTCAATATCAGTAAAAGGACCAGTACCAGGAGGAAAAGGAGCTGTTCCTAATAACGGACCAGGAGTTGTGAAAACAACCTTCTGCCCCAGAGTAGGGGGATTTACTGCAGCCACTGTGACAAAATTTCCAGACGGATCGTACAATGATCCATAAGCCAAAGCACCCCCTGGTCCTGGAGGTCCAGTTTCTCCCTGAGGTCCTGGAGGTCCTGGAAGTCCTTGAAATCCTTGAGGTCCTGAAGGTCCTTGAGGTCCTCGAGGACCTTGTTCACACTCCTTACATTTTTTATGATTGTTTTTATTAGGGGAATGCTCCTTTTTATTAGGGAAATCATCGTTTTTATTAAGGAAATCATCGTTTTTACACTTATATGTCGTGTCAACAAATCTACGACCTTGAATTGGCTTATCTATTTTACTCACCCTTTTTCCTCATTGTTCACTTTTTCCGAAAAGTCAAGCAATGATGCTTTTTTCTGTTTTTTCCGCTTCGCTTTCTGATTTATTAGTTTCTATTTCCTCTTTTGCAGACGATACGAGGGGTCCTATACGTTTTACAGTAAGTGACGGGGTTCTATAAGAAACATCTCCACTCACATTTTGAATAAACACAAACAAGTTTTCTCCTGTATTTAACTCCACTAGGACGGTCTTACCTATAGTGTTAAACCATGAAAGTTCTCCAGTTTGACATGTCAATCCTGTTACGATTTCGATAGAGGAACCTGGAATGGTCCCTATGACACTTCAGTTAATCATGAATAATGCCGTTTCAAGTTCATTAGTAACAACAACAAGGTCGGCACTTATTTCATAGACACCACTAAGAGAGACAGTGATCTCATTTGTTTCCGGATTCGGGATTGTATTTAAGCTGAATCCTGGGAAATCAAAATCTATATGACAAAATTCCCGGACGGATTGTACAATGATCCATAAGCCAAAGCACCCCCTGGTCCTTGAGGTCCTGTTTTTCGCAGTGTGATTCTTTGAAACAATTATTATCATGATCGGCCAAGTTAATCACTCCTTTCTACAACTATATATGCCTATATAAAAAAAAGGTTTGGATTTTTAGGTTTATTTTTTAAATCAGGATCTATTTAAAGTTATATTGATGCGTACAATTAAGAATGATAGCTGAATATCGTTTGGGCAAGTCGTTTTAAAGAAGAAGCAGGAATATCGATTTATCAACAACGTTATGTACACCTTACATAGAAGAAACTATTTTACAACTGAGGAGAATGTGCTTGTTGAACTACCATGAAAATTAACTTCTGCAGTTATGGGAAAAAGGCAATATTGAATAAGACGCAGCTCATTTGTAAAAGGGGAGACGTCTTATTTATTTATGGAATCGGATTGGTTATACAGAATAAGAAGCCTCCGGTTCTGACAATGTAACCGTGTAGCTTAAACTTTCAAGTCTTCCAAGTGAATTCCGAACAATGGATTGTTGCTTCTGAGTAATATGATTTTCGTAAAAAGAAGTATTGTCGAATCCCGTTGCGTGTGGAAAATAATGGATTTCTAAATCTAAATCACCCTGGGAATTTTTGAAAAGTATAGATTCATGAATAGAATACTTTGTAAATATTTGTGAATTATTTCGGGGATAAAGAAATGAATCAAATAATAAACGATTCAACAAGGATATTTATCAATTAGATAATGATTTTAAAAAGAAAGTCATGACAGGAATTTAGAATTTATCATAAACGGAAATAAGAGAAGCTAAAAATTCGTAAAAATGATTTTCTATTTGGATGTCTATATGTCAAGGATAGTCGTTGTTAAAAATGTCTTAATAGATGAGGGGCGGCAGACATTAATAGAAAGAATCATTTTTATTTTACATTTTCCTAGTTTACATAATATATATTATAGGAAGTTATATTTTTAATGTTTATTTTGTCTCATATCTTAAGAATACTTAACTTAGTGAGACGTGATACGGATTTTTAATATTTAATTTCATTGCCATTATCTATAATTTTTTTATTAATTAGTCATTGTTAACTTATACTTTTAAACTTAAATAAAAATTGTTCCAATTATAATGATTGATCTTCAATTAAAAATTCGGTCTAAATACGCAATAAGATTTCTTGGATTTAAGCTAATTTCACATCAGTTACGGTCATTTAAATCTTCTTGATTTATATATTGAATTTTAATTTATCTGCTAATTGTTAACATATTTCGTTTTCAATCATTTTTATACTATAGATCGGATTATTCAATTAGTATTTATCATCCTTAGTCATTTCACTCTAAGTATCTCCAGTTGCTTGGTTGTGGTAATCAAATCTATTTTATTATTTCCCTTCATGTATAAAACGGCCAATTCAGCATTTTTAGGTACAGGGAATTCATTTAAATCTTCTGTAGCTGTGTCTAAAGAAATAAAAATTGAGTAATAAATGATTACCCCTATTAAAAAAGCAGCTAGGGTAAGTGCACAACTAATCTTTTTCTTCATATTGCTTCCCCTTTCCTTTACTTTCCTAAAGACCTATTCAAAGAATAGTTATCTAATAACCTGTAGTAATCTAAATATCCCGGTTTTATTTACATTATTTATCATTTTTATTATTCTTATATATAAATTAAATGGCGAAATGAGAAAAATCACGGGTTAACACTCATGAAAAGTTATATAAATATAATTTACCTCAATGATAATTCAAAAGGTTTTTTATCATGCAAGTTCCGCTTTCTACCTGAAATTGATGATAGCTCCTCCATTTAGCCACATAATTACAATATAAGCTTTCATAATTAACCTCATAGCAGCCTTTAGCATGAATAACCTTTAAAAATTGTTTTAAACTTAATGATGCTCAAACCGCCATCGAGTTTTGATGTAAAATAACAAGCAGTGAATCAATAGGAAGATGCCAAGGATTATAAGGCAACCTTCAAATTAAATTTGTATAGAGCCACACTTACTTTCAGCAATCAGTTCTTGTTTATCATAAGTGAAATAAAATCGTAAAAGTCGATTTTTATATTTTTATAAAAAGATTTAAAAGTTTCAGGAATCAAAAATGCCAGAAGAAATTTGAATGGTTTTAAGATCTCAAGCTTTGTTTAATTTAGCTGAATAAATATGTTATGTAAACACTCACGAAATGTTAATTACCTTTTTCTTTGGTTTTTTTTACATGTGAAAGTCTTTATTAAGAAGTCGCTGAAAGTTAGTTAGCAAGTAACTGATGGGCTATCTAGTTTTTTTCTCTTGCATTGGCTTTTCGCGATACAGATATTAATCGGTCTTAAGTTATAAATAACGGTCATGCATTTTTGAAAAATCCTATTCTTGACTACCTATGGAACTTTATGTCTAATAGATAAAAAAAAGGAACACGAAATCACTATTGATCGCATGTTCCAGTTACGTTAATTATGTTCGAATGGATTCGATACGGCTTTGGATGAATTCGAACGAGGTTTTTGCTTCTTGGATGATTTGTTTGATCAGTTCATTGACGGTCAATATTTCTTTTATGAGTCCTACGGATTGTCCGCATGACCAGATACCTCCGTCTATATTTCCTTCAAAGTATACTTTCTTGCTTCTTTGTCCCGTAATTAGCGGAATCAATTCCTCTATAGTGGCACCTTCATTTTCAAGTTTGTCCACTTCTTTACTGACGGCATTTAATGCTACACGCGACGGACTGCCTATATTCCGTTGGATGACGACCGTATCCGTTTCATTGGCCGATACCATCCACTGCTTCACGTTTTCATGAATCGGTGCTTCTTGCGTTGCCATGAAGCGAGTCCCCATGACGATACCTTCAGCACCGAGTGATAAGGCGCTGATAAGGTCCCTCCCATCCGAAAATCCCCCTCCAGCTATTACTGGTATATTTACAGAGTCAACGGCTCTAGGGAGCATGACAAGCGTTCCTACATCCCCCATGCCTGGATGTCCGCCTGTTTCATTCCCGACAATAATAATCGCATCGACTCCTAATTTCTCTGCAGACACAGCGTTTTTGACGTTCGCTACCTTATGTAACACGGTAAAGCCGTGCTCTTTAAGTCTGGGCATTAAACTTTCTGGGCTTCGGCCACTCGTTTCAACAATTTTCACATCTTCCTCAATTAAAATATCGATGAACTCATCATTCGGGGTTGCCGTTTGACTTGGAAACAGGTTCAGGTTGACAGCAAAGGGTTTCTTGGTCAAAGTTTTCACTTTCCGTATTTCATCACGGAGGCCTTCCGGTGTCACCTGTGTTTTCGAAGTGATGATACCAAGTCCCCCCGCTTCTGAAACAGCGGCTGCAAGCGGGGCCCGGCCAACTTGAAACATCCCGCCGCAAATAATCGGATATTCAATCCCCAATAATTCAGTCATTCTCGTTTTCATTTGCCATACCCCTTTCATTTTTCATGGATTTCTATAAGTCTGCTTTTCTTAATAATGAACACACGCATGTCTATATACCATACTTATGGAGCCGCTTGTAAAAAGTACTTCTAGGTATATCCATCAACTTTGCTGCAGCAGTGACATTTCCTCTTGACTTTTGTAATGCCTCTATCATTAGATC
The DNA here is from genome assembly GCF_018613455.1 of Bacillus sp. ISL-78. Classification (NCBI taxonomy): domain Bacteria; kingdom Bacillati; phylum Bacillota; class Bacilli; order Caryophanales; family Bacillaceae; genus Bacillus; species Bacillus sp. ISL-78. The sequence goes on along the minus strand of NZ_JAGGQC010000014.1, from coordinate 65,807 downwards.
CCGTTGAATTTTTTCACGGATCGTCAGTTCATTTCCCTTGATGCCTTTTTTAACACCAGGTTCCTCCCATGAAGGGAAATCATCATGCGGTGTAACCGGTTGGGAATGCATGGAATTCAACACTTTACCATAATCCAGAGGTCCTTCTGCAAGTAAGATGGTCAATCGCTGAAGTACATTCTGCAGTTCTCTAATATTGCCTGGCCAATGGTAATCCTTTAAACGAATCAACAATTCTTCTGTTAGCGGAATATTCCAATTATTCTTTGAACACAGGTAGTTGACTAGATATGGAATATCTTCAACCCTTTCCCTTAAGGGAGGTACATGAATGGGGTAAACGTTCAGCCGATAGTATAAATCCTTACGAAAGGACCCCTCATTGACAAGCTTTTCAAGATTACGGTGTGTTGCAGTGATAATGCGAATATCCAATGATACGCTTTTTGTGCCGCCAATCGGAACGATTTTTCTTTCCTGAAGAACACGCAGTAAGGCAACTTGCATCGCTGAAGGGATTTCACCGATTTCATCGAGAAAAATGGTTCCGCCATTTGCCTGCTCGAACTTCCCTTTGTGACCTTGCCGTTTAGCACCTGTAAAAGCGCCCTCAACATACCCGAATAGTTCACTTTCCATTAAATCCTTAGGTATGGCTCCGCAATTTATCGTGACGAACGGTCCCTTTTTGCGCATGCCATTATCATGAATAGCCTTGGCAATAAGCTCTTTCCCGACACCTGTTTCACCGGATATATACACATTTGCTTCTGTCGGTGCAACAAGCTTCACTTTACGTAATGTGTTATGAAAGGATTCACTAATCCCTCTTTCCCCTTCGAAGGCAAATCTTTCTGAAGGCATTGAAGCAGGAAAAAGCCTATTGGCTTCACGACCATGATTCTCCGATAAGAATAAACACTTACCGGAAACCCTATTATCCTCTTTGGATAGAAGCGGATTTTCCTTTACGATTCGATATCCATGATTTAACAGATCGACCAACGGCATACCAATGGTTTGAGGAATTTTTTTGCGAACCTGTTTACTGGCGGAGATTATCATTTGTTTATGATTACAAACGATAAAAGGCAAATCTGGATAGGTTTCTGCAAGTTCTATCGAGTGCTGGGTCAGTGCCAGCTCCCTTTTATAGGAACGCATCCCCATTTCCTGTTCGATCGTATACGCCAAATTGGCTACCATCCCCAGCATGGAGGGATGGAAATATTCTACTGGACATGATATATCCAAAACTCCCAATATCTCACCGTCTTCATTTAATATGGGCATGGCAGAGCAACTCCACTTGTGCGAGGCAATCGAATAGTGCTCGGTACCTTGGATCATTACGGCTTCACCCGTTTTCAATGCTGTTCCAATAGCGTTCGTTCCGACCTCACCCTCCGTCCAGCAAACGCCCTCCACAAAATTTATTTTTCCTGCCTCATCGAGGATTTTCTCGTTTCCGGAAAGTGATAGGACATATCCATCCGGATCGACCAATAAAGCCATCATTCCAGAATCCTTTATCGATTGATTCATCCTGGATAATTGGGGTGATGCCACTTCTAACAGGAAGGAGTTTTTTTCTCTTTGAATGTCCAATAATTCATCCGTCAAAATGTGTTTGCCTTTATTAAGGTATGGGTTGACTTGATCTTTTTTGCAGCGATACCAGGATTCCATTATTCGCTTGTTCAGACGATTTGAATCGAGAACCCCTTCACTGACAAAGCGTTCCCATGTACGTAGATAACAACTGGTGGATAGCATATAATCCTCCTCTAATCATTTGGCTTGAACCTTCATTTGACCAGTCAATCTAGAGGAAAAATACCATGGAGTAATAGAAATAGAATGTTATTCGAGGTCTTTTTAATTATAGTAGATTATGTATCCGCTTACAATATATAGAGTAAGTTAAAAAAAAGCATCATGTGTCATTCACATGATGCTTCTCCATCGAACCATTTACTGCGATAGTTTATGAAAAAATAACCCCTCCATCAATCATGATGGATTGCCCTGTCATATAATCCGAATCCGGTGAAGCAAGGTAAGAGACGAATTTCGCGACATCTTCTGGGGTTTCGGGGCGCCCCAGGGTTATGGAATCTGTGAACTTTTTAAATGTTTCCCCTTTAGCAAGATTCATATATGGACCCATTTTTTCATCGATTAAATCCCACATTTGCGTTCCGACAATTCCTGGACAGTATGCATTCACCGTAATGCCGAACTGGGCCAATTCCTGTGCTGCCGCTTGTGTAATGCCCCTAACGGCAAATTTTGTGGCCGAGTATGTACCAAGTAAGCTAAAACCTTTATAACTGGCGATGCTGGCAGCACTTATGATTTTCCCGCCTTCTTGCTTTTTCATTTGTTCTGCCGCGGCTTGAAGGCAAAAGAGGACACCATTTACATTTATATTGAAAATCTGTTCAAGATCTTCTTGAGTTACTTCCAATAGAGGCTTTATTTGCGCAATTCCTGCATTTGAAGCCATGACATCCAGCTGTCCAAACCGTCCCACAACTTGATTCACCATTTCGAATACTTCCCGTCTATTGCTTACATCCGCTTTAACGGCGTAGCTTTCACGTCCAAGTTCCCTTATCTCATTCACGACCGATTCGGCCGTATCCAGATTGACGTCGTTAATGACCACATTCAATCCATCTTGAGCTAATCTTAATGCAATGGCACGTCCGATACCACGACCTGCACCAGTGACTATCGCCATCCGTTGACCGCTAGCCATACAAATACCCCCTTCAGTTTTAGCAATGCACAGCTTGACCTACAACATTTAAAAGAGCTTCATGTATGGATTCCGACAAGGTTGGATGCGCCGCCACTAAATCTTCCATCATATCTGCCGTTATTTCTGCATGCAGCATGATCGTTCCTTGTCCAATCAATTCTGTTGCATGCTGACCAACAATGGTAAAACCCAGAATTTCATTATATTGTGGATTCACTAGCACTTTGACCTTTCCTACCGGTTTATTGGAAAGGACAGCTTTCCCATTTGCCGAAAAAGCGAATTCACCTACTTTAATTTCACCATATTTTTGACGCGCTTCTTTTTCGGTCAAGCCTACACTGGCAATCTCGGGGGAGGTATAAATGCAGCGAGGGATTGCCCGGTAATTCACTTGTGCAAATTGACCGCAGGCATTCAGGGCCGCCACACGCCCTTCATGAAAAGCAACATGGGCAAGTTGGGTGCCCCCTATCACATCACCGCAAGCATAAATTGATGGATTGCTTGTTTGCATTCGATCATCCACCGAGATGCCACGTCGGGAAAAATCAATATCGTTTTCCTCTAAGCCTATTCCATTCACTCTTGGTCTTCTCCCTATTGATACGAGTACGTAATCAGAAATCATTTCTACCAATTTTCCATCGCCATTTTCCAAAAATACCGTTTTACTGGTTGAATCGATGTTTTTGACAGTTGTTGAGGTATGGATCGTAACGCCTTGGTTCATTAATTCGTCATGCAGTATGCTCGTGGTATCATCATCTTCCCCAGGAAGCAGCTTTTCCCCCATTTCGATAACGGTAACCTTGGTGCCCAACCTGCTATAAATGCTGGCAAATTCACATCCGATGACGCCGCCTCCGACAATTAGCAGTGAATCGGGAATGGCAGGAAGTGACATGGCATGACCACTGTGGATGATCCATTCACCATCAAACGGCGCAAAAGGGAGTGGAATCGGTTCAGAACCCGTTGAAATGATGATCTTACTTGCATCAATCACTTCATTTTTATTTCCGTTCTCGATCCGCAGTAGATTGCTTGAAAGGATAGAAGCCCTGCCCTGTATGATTTTTATTTTATTCTTACCCATTAAATATCGAATGCCGTTCACTAGATTAGATATGACCTCTCTTTTTCGCTCCTGTACGGTATCCCAATCGACTTCAATCGAATGGGGGTAAAGGCGAATTCCCATTTGCCCGGCATTTTTCACCAAGTCATACGTATCGGCACTTTTCAATAACGACTTCGTTGGCATGCAGCCTTCGTTTAAACAGGTTCCCCCCAATGGCCCATCGACTGCCAATATGACCTCCTTATCCTGCTGGGCAGCAGTGATTGCCGCTACATACCCTGCAGGACCTCCGCCTATAATAACTATACGATTCAAGGCTTTCCCTCCTATTCTATAAAATCACGGTGATCGGCTCTTCTAAATACCTTTTTAGTGTTTGTAAAAAGGCAGCAGCGGGTGCCCCGTCCAGTACACGGTGATCAAAAGTTAAACTTAGTGGCAAGATCGTTCTCCTCTCCAATTCTTCGCCAATATAAAGCGGGGTATCGTAAGCAGAGCCAATTCCGAGTATCCCCGTTTCCGGTGTATTGAGAATCGGCGTAAAATGCTCAACGCCATATGCCCCGAGGTTACTGATAGTAAAAGTGGAACCTTGCATGTCTTCAATTGGCAATTGACCGTCACGTGCACACCGGGCCAACTCCTTCCCCTTATTCGATAACTGTCTTAGGGTACAATTTTCGGCATTTCTTATGACGGGAACAACTAGTCCATTCTCCAAGGCCACCGCTAATCCAAGATGGATAGACTCATACAAAATGATGTTATCTTCAATATAGGCACTATTCATTTTAGGGTGCTCTTTAAGTGAAAGCACGACAGCCTTGGCAACAAAGTCCGTTATAGTCAATTTAGTTGATTCATATTTTTGCAGCGTTTCTGTAGCCTGTTTTTGCAAAATGACTAGATCAGTGACATCAACTTTCAGCGTTAGCGTTAATTGGGCACTGCTTTGCAAGCTCTCTTTCATTCGTTTGGCAATGATGTTCCTCATTCCCTTAACAGGAATCTGCTGCTGACGCTCTAAAGCTGGTTTTGGCGGAACTATTCTTTCTTCTGTATTTACCGGGATGGAATCCCTTTTCTCAATTACTTTCTGGACATCTTCTTTAGTGATTCTTCCTCCTGGCCCGGTGCCTTGAATCATCTCAATGTCAAGATTCGCTGCCTGTGCCATTTTTCGTGCAACCGGAGTGATCATCAATCGATCTCCCATTGGCAAAGTGGGGGACTCTTTTGTTTTCGTCTTTTCTTGTTCATCAATTTTCAACTGGGTCTCTACAGCAACAGGTTCATCGATCTTTATTTTTTCATTCGGATCTCCGATATGACAGATAACGGTTCCTGGAGGTACTCCTTGACCTTCTTGAACAGCTATATTCAGAATCGTACCTTCCGCTGGAGATTCAATATCCATTTCTATTTTCTCTGAATTGATGCTGGCTATTGCTTCACCTTTTTGGACTGGATCCCCAACAGCCTTACTCCATAACGAAACAGTGCCTTCTTTCATTGCCATACCCAATTTCGGCATTACCACTTCGACAGCCATATCTAATTTCTCCCTTCATAATGGTTTGTTTTATCCATCATTGTTTTTGTTGCTCCAACCTTTGCAGTTCTATGCGAAAAAGCTGGAGCATGCATCTGGATTTATTTACACCCCTAGAATGGAAGGTTCCCCTAATAATTCTGAAACGGCTTGTATCACTTTTTCTGATGTAGGAAGGTAAATATCTTCAAGCGGTGGAGAAAAAGGGACAGGTGTATGTGGTGCCGTAATCCTCTTGATTGGCGCATCGAGCGTATCAAACCCCTTATCCGCCACCAGTGCGGCAATATCCGTTGCGACACTGCATCTTGGGTTCGCTTCATCGATCACGATCAAACGATTTGTTTTTGCCACAGAGGAGAGAATCGATTCTTCATCCAGTGGTGACAAGCTCCGCGGGTCGACAATCTCAACTTCAATTCCTTTAGCTGTGAGTTTTTCAGCAGCCTCCATCGCGGTGTGAACTTGTTTACCGATGGCAACGATCGTCAAATCCGAGCCTTTCCTTTTCATTTCGGCTTTGCCGATTGGGATTGTATAGTAGCCTTCCGGAACCTCTCCAACCATGTTGTATAGTGTTTTATCTTCAAAAAAGATGACAGGGTCATTATCTTCAATGGCTGAAAGTAAAAGCCCTTTTGCGTCATAGGGGGATGAGGGAACGACGACCTTCAATCCTGGAATGCTGGTGAACAAGGCATAAAGGCTTTGTGAATGCTGAGCTGCAGCCCTGAACCCTGCACCATGCATCGTACGGATCGTCACGGGAACCTGTGCTTTACCGCCAAACATATAGCGGAATTTCGCACCTTGATTCAATACTTCATCCAAACAGCTGCCAATGAAATCGTTGAACATTAACTCGGCTATCGGTCGCAAGCCTGTCGAAGCGGCTGCCATTGCCGCTCCCATATATCCTGCTTCCGCAATGGGTGTGTCAAGAATTCTATCCCGGCCAAATTCTTGAACCAATCCTTTCGTGACACCTAAGACGCCACCCCATGCTTCGTCATCCTGCAAATGATCGACCTCTGCACCGCCGGCTACATCTTCTCCCATAAGGATGACATTTTCGTCTTTTCTCATTGCCATGGCCATTGCTTCATTTATTGCCTGCGACATACTGATTTTTCTACTCATTTCAATTCCTCCTTTTATGGTTTAATAAGATACATAAACATCGTTTAATAAATCGGACGCTTCTGGATATGGGCTCTCTTCACTGAACTTAACTGCTTGTTTAATAGATTCCTCAACGGCATTCTCAAGAGAAACCAGTTCTTTTTCCGCCAGCAGATTCTGATTCAGTAAGTAATTCCTGAATAGGGCAATCGCATCTTTCTCTTGTTTATGTTCCTTTTTTTCTTGTTCCTTTTTATATTTCTGTGCATCTCCCTCGAAGTGGCCATAATTACGATAAGTAACGCATTCGATCAATGATGGGCCTTCTCCCCTGCGAGCCCTCTGAACGGCTTCTTCAGCAGCCTTATACACGGCCAATACATCTTTCCCATCCACCCGGACACCCGGGATATTGTAGCTTATCGCACGATCGGCTATCGTTTTACAGCTAGAAGCATAGTTGAAAGGCGTGGCTTCCCCATACCCATTATTTTCAGCGATGAATATTACGGGCAGCTTCCAGATTGCCGCCAGATTTATCCCTTCATGGAATGTCCCATGATTATTGGCACCATCACCAAAAAAACAAACACTAACATGATCAGTCTTTTTATACTTGGCAGTTAATGCTGCACCGCATGCGAGCGGAAAGCCTCCGCCGACTATCCCGTTCGCACCTAACATCCCCTTATCCAAATCGGCAATATGCATCGAACCGCCTTTTCCTTTGCAAAGCCCAGTCACTTTCCCATAGATTTCAGCCATCATCCCGTTTAGGTCGCATTCTTTTGCAATACAGTGGCCATGCCCCCTGTGAGTGCTTGTAATGCTGTCCTTTTCGGATAGGTGGGCACATACACCAACAGCAACCGCTTCTTCCCCTGCATATAAATGGACAAACCCAGGTAAAATCCCTTTTGCAAAAGATTCATGAACTTGATCTTCGAATTTTCTGATCTCCAGCATTTTCTTGTACATCCAATAAGCCTTGTCCTGTGATAACTTTATTTCATTCGATTGAACCGTTTCCATTTTTCAGCCCCCAATCAGTAATAGCAAGTCAATCTTATATATTGCAATTGTCGTGCCAAAATGGGAGGCGGTAAAATTAGGAGTTTAACTATTTTCAGCAGAAACAAAACGAGACAAAATGAGATTGCTGTCTCGTTTTGTCTCGTTTTGTTTAAAATATACGATCCGAATTCACTTATAACTGAAGTTCAATGGGTTTGAATGTGGAAAGCAGCCTGCTCATGCTTGAGGAATAAGCTCATTATGCACCTTTTATTTAGGTTTCAGCACTTACTGACATGAATTTTGTTATATGGTTAGAGAGGAAGGACCTACTAGTAAACTTCAAGTTTAACGTAAATTTTTTAGTGCACCGCTCCATGCAATTGTTTGATCTAGCATTGCATGGACATTACCAAGGTGTAAATCAGCCGGTTTAAACGTTTTGAAGTTTTCAAAGTCTGTAAATAGCGATAATGTCGGATTTACACGAACGTCCGCAATTAGTAATTCCCCTAAGATGCCACGCAAATGTTCGGCTGCACGGGCTCCGCCAGTTGAACCATAGCTTACGATGCCCGCAGCTTTGTTGTTCCATTCATCACGTGCGGAATCAAGTGCGTTCTTTAATGCCCCTGTAATGCTGTGATTATATTCTTGTACGATAAACACAAAACCATCCAAGCTAGAGAGTTTTTCTGACCAAGCTAATAATCCTGGTTCTTTATCAGTGCCTTCTCCAAAAAACGGCAATTTGAAATCTGCGATATCGACGATTTCATAAGTTGCATCCTCACGTTTATCAGCTATTTCTTTAACCCAATTTCCCACTTGTGGACTTACGCGTCCTATTCGTGTGCTTCCTAAAATAATTCCAATCTTTAATTTTTCCAATGTTTTCTCCTCCTCGTAAAAACTGACTGGCAAATTAATTGTTTAAGAATATAACCTTTATAAGTTGATGGATTTACATATTTTCAATCTCTTCCACTAACGTGTAGTACCCACCTTCTGTATCTTCAATGAGATGGTTTATTTTATTAAGATGGTCTTTGAATTCACTTTTTTCTAACCAATTTTCATGAGAATCAATACTCTCAAAGGTCGTTACCATAATTGCCTTATCATCATCTACAGAACGATGCCAACGGCTGCTGATCCAACCGGGAACACCTTGTGATCCCTTCTTGAAATTGAGCAGTTCTTCAGCTTGGATAGCAACCAATTCATCAAGTTTGCCTGGTTTAGCTGTAAATACATTAATCCATACTATTGTGTTACTTGATTTCATATTCATAATCTCCTGTCATTTATTCTATTTTTTTAGTTATTAAAAATTGGCATTCCCTCCCATCACCTAGGTGCGTCAGTACTGACCGTCATTGTTCTTCATGAAAAGCTAGGGAGTCAAAGCCCTAGTAAATGTTTGTACACTCTCCATGATAAATGCCTCCAGGGACACGGTTGGATAGTTCTCATCGGCATCCAGATCGTTCATAAAGGCACCAAAATTCATCATCATGAACGACAACGCCTGAAGCTCTGGGTTTATGGGAATAAGTTTTCCTTTTTCATGCATCGTGTTAAAATAGTTTGTCAAAATTCCCAGTAACTGTCGGGGGTGCTTTTGTGTTTTTTCTCGAAAACCAGGTAAATTGCCTTCTTCCTTGATACTTATCATTATCATTTTCCGGTTACGATTCATGATTTCATGATATGTTCGACTGATCAGTTGTAAATCTGAATGCAAATCCCACACGATTTGCTCTTCATTAAAAAGTTTGGTCATCTCTTCAGCATAATGATATCGGTCAAATGCCGTTTCTAAAAGATTTTGCTTGCTTCCAAACCGACGGAATAGTGTTTTCTCACTAAAACCTGCAGAACCAGCAATTTCCTGAGTAGAAACACCATTGTACCCTTTCTCTGCAATTAGATCGATTGCCGCCAACAGCAGCTTATCATCGGTACTAAGCTTATTACTGCTATTCATGATCTCACTTCCTCCAAATGGACTGTCAGTACTTACTGACTTTCCATTTTATTCTATTCATCTGTTTTTTAATTGTCAAGAAAATATTTCCAATAGTATATATTTTTTTAAAGATGGCAGGCCAATCCAGAAGCGAACCTTACGGGGGATTTAACACCATGGACATTCAGGAAAAACAAATAAAAGACGGAGCTTTTAGACTCCGCCTGAATTCTAGAATATTTTTTTCTCATTCAACTCGAGTGCCAATTCTTTAAAAAACTGTAGTGATTCTGGATTTCCCATGGAGTCTGCATTCACTACTTTATCAAACTCGAAACCTAATAACACTTTACGTATCGGGACTTCCATCTTTTTTCCGTTCAACGTTTTAGGAATTTGTCCAACGACATGGATTTGGTCAGGGATAAAGCGAGGGGATAAATGCCCTCTGATTTGTTCCTTGATTTTTGCCGTCAATGCTGCATCCAGACTTTCCCCGGGCTTAAGGACTACGAACAACAGCAGTGAGGAACCGCGGCCAAGCACTTCCCTATCAATGACTAGGCTTTCCATCACCTCGTCTATCACTTCGACGACCCGGTAGATATCGCTAGTTCCCATCCGTACACCAGAACGGTTGATGGTCGAGTCGGAACGTCCATAAATGATACAGCTGCCCTTGTCGTCGATCTTTATCCAATCACCATGTTTCCATATGCCAGGATACGTATCGAAATAACTCTCATAGTATCTTGTCCCATCTTGATCATTCCAGAAATATAGCGGCATGGACGGCATCGGTTTGGTAATGACCAATTCACCAACTTCATTAATCAATGTTTGACCATGCTCATCAAAGGCTTCCGCACAAACGCCCAATGCCCTTCCTTGTATCTCTCCGATTCTCACGGGCAATGTTGGAACTCCGCCCACAAATCCGGCACATACATCGGTCCCGCCACTGGATGAACTTAGCCAGATATCCTTTTTGACATTTTCATACACCCATTTATAACCGTCTCCAGATAATGGAGCTCCAGTGGAAAAAAGAGCCTTCAATTTCGATAAATCATATTTTCCCAGAGGCTTGTTTCCTAACTTCATTGAATTCGTAAGGAATGGTGCACTTGTTCCAAAGAAAGTCATGCCTGTATCTTCCGCCAATTCCCAAAGAACCTCCATATTCGGAAAAGAAGGGCTGCCGTCATAAAGGACGATGGTCCCTTCATTAAGCAAACCACCCATAAGGAGATTCCACATCATCCAGCCTGTCGTCGTAAACCAGAATACGGTATCCTCGGAAGTCATGCCTTGATGGATTCGTGTTGATTTGAAATGCTCCAATAATATACCGCCATGCCCTTGTACAATCGGTTTTGGCATCCCGGTCGTACCTGATGAATAGAGAATCCAAAGCGGATGATCGAAAGGAACGCTTTCAAAAGTTAATTCTGCCTTTTCTTTTAATAGGTCATCCCAAGGAACTGTATCAGCCAGGTTCACTTCCAAAATCTTTTTTTCTATGTAAGGAACCAGCACGGTATGCTTGACAGTGACCAATTCCTGTTTAAGCTGGGAGACGACCGATGTTTTATCATATACATTTCCATTGTACTGATATCCATCAACCGCCAGTAATACAACTGGTTCAATCTGTTTAAAACGATCTATGACGCTTCTTGCCCCAAAGTCAGGTGAACAACTGGACCAGATGGCACCTATGCTCACTGTTGCCAAGAAAGCTATCACCGCTTCAGGTATGTTTGGCATATAGGCAACAACACGGTCACCTGATTTCACACCAAGTTTCCTTAATGATTGGGCGGCAGAGGCCACTTTTTCTTTCAGCTCTTTCCAGCTGACTTCCTGCTGCCTGATATGTTCGGAACGAAAAAATATCGCCGTTTTCTCTTCCTGATTATTCAATAATGCATTTTCAGCATAATTAAGCCTTGCCCCCTCGAACCATTTCGCACCTGGCATGGATTGCTCCGCTAAAACCCTGTCATATTTCCTGCCGGCTTTTACATCACAATAATCCCAAATTGAAGCCCAAAATTGCTCCAGTTCATCTACCGACCATTTCCATAATTCATGATAATCATGAAATGTTAAACCTTTCTTTTCTTTTAACCATTTCACATATTGCGTCAATACCGTTTGCTCGATTTGTTCCTTTGTCGGTTCCCAAATGATTTGTCCATCTGTAAGCGATTTCATTCAATCATCTCCCTTAGGTATCAAATGCGTCATTGAATTATTTCATAATAATTGGTAATTTAATTAAATTGTAATCTATGAGTTTTAAAACTGTCAATTTACACTTAACTCAAGCAGGCTCGTATTTATGTATGGGCAGGTTAATGGAGAAACATGTCCCTTTCCCTTGTACACTTGACACATGTACCGTACCATCCATGCTTTTGATAACGCTATATGAAACCATCATGCCCAATCCCGTCCCTTTATTTTTTGTCGTGAAGTAAGGCTCACCTAAACGATATATTTGTTCCTGTGTCATTCCAACTCCCTGATCTTGGATCTTGATTTGGATGGTGGAGGCAGCATGAATCAAATCTATGTATATTTTGCCATCATGGTCCATCGACTCTATGCCATTCTTTAAGATATTGAACAAACTCTGTTGGAATTTCTTCCTTTCCCCCATGATATAATAAGCTCCATCTTCGAATAAGGATAATTTCAATTCTGTTCCATTATTGTTAGCCAGGGGTTTTATGCTGTTAACGACATGCTGAATTTCCTCCGATACCCTTAATCGCTCCGTGTTTTCAGGGCTTATGGAAGCAAACGTCAAATAATCATTAATGACATCCGTGGCCCGATCCAATTCCTTCAGTGCAATATTTGCATATCTGACCTTAGTATGGGAAGAAACGTCTTCGCTTAACATTTGTATATAGCCCCTGGTGACTGTAAGGGGATTTCTGACTTCATGAGATATGCTTGCAGCCAGATGACTAACGATTTGCAATTTTTCCGCTTTCACTAATTTTTCGAGAACCTGAAAATTAGTGAGAATGACCTCCCATAGTAAGATTACAACAACAATTCCAATGACTTGGATCGTGAAGTATTGTTTCCATAGACTTATGCCGATAGTAAGTTCAAATACTACTGTTGAAATAAACTGCGTGAGAATATGGACAATGAAGATTAATGATATACCCATGAGAATTTTTTTGCTGACAGAGAGTTTCAAATAGTATTTAGATATAAAAAACAAGGAAACACCCACAAGTGGAAAAGTGATGCATGATATATAAAATCCATTATCACCCCCTGATAAATAGCGGATAACAAGAGTGGTGACTATCAATATGATTCCTAACCGATAGCCTCCATATAAACCGCCTAATAGAAAAGGGATCCATCTAAGATCCCAAACAAAATCTTCTTCTATAACAACGGGAAATAACATGCATAGAACAAGTGAAAGAATAGGGAAAATCGATAGGAAGGATCCTTTTAATGCATCTAAACGGTATACGTACTTCACTAGATAGCTCATTTGCAATAAAAAGATCGGAAAAAGGATAAGTAAAAAGTTAATCAGTAAATCTTTGGTCATAAGATTCATTTTTACACCGAACTTTCGATATTTTTCGAAGATTTAGACAGATATATCAATCATATCAAGATAGAGAATGATAAGCTAGTTAAATTAACATGGGGACTAAAAAAAGAGGCAGTTAGCGGGACCAACAAAGAAAGCGGATGATTGAGGGCTGAAATATGAACATGAAAAAAACACTGAAACGATCATTTCAGTGCCATCAAAAAAATATTTGAATAAGAATTTAATAAAGAGCTGATTTTGCGAGCATGGTGATTGTTGCATCATCCATCGGAGGATTATGGAGTCCTGCGCGTACATCCCTGTAGTAGCGTTGCAGGGGATTGTTTCGTTGTAAACTTTTGGCTCCGACGACTCTCATCGCTTTATCGACGATGGAAATCGATTTGTTGACGACCGATAACTTAACTGCCCCCAATTGCTTCGATAATTCATCATGATCTTCAGGCTGCCGCACCCATTTTTCTGCGACAGAGTAGAGGAAATGGTGTGCTTCACCCAATTCCAGTTCAATCTCCCCAATTGTACGTTGAACATTCGGAAGGTCCCTAATTGGTCCTGGTAAGCTATTCGGAGCATAGGTTTTCGCAAATTCGACTGCGTAATTTCTGGCAGCCACTGCGATTCCCAAGTAGCAAGCCGGTATATGTAATAGCCACGCTTCAGGTTTTCTTTTTTCGCCAGGATTGCTTTTCATGACATAATACTTTTCAGGGAGGCTGACATCATTTAACACCAAATCATGACTTCCTGTCCCCTGCATGGAAATCATATCCCAAGTTTCTTCTATACTTACACCCTTTACATCACGATGAACTAAAAATGTGCCAAGTCGCTCATCCTCGGGAACCCATGCCGTTACGAGAAAAATATCTAGGACGGGAGAGAGTGTAGTGAAAGTCTTTCTGCCATTCAAATTCCATTGATTCCCCTTTTTGATCGCAATGGTTTCCGGTCGGCCTCCGCGCGTCGGACTCCCCGTTCCAGCCTCAGAAGCTGCCGTATTGATTAGTGCACCTTTCGACACTTCATCATACAATTCTTTCATGACTCCTTTTTCCCAAGGTCTCTTCTCGGATAAGGAAAGTACCGTTCCGACATGCCAGCCTATTCCTAAGGCTGTTGGGCCGCAATATTGAGCTATTTTTTCTTGGCATAGGAGAAAATCATATAAGGAACCGCCATATCCGCCATGCTCTTTAGCTAAAGTTAATTGGGGGTATCCGAATTCCTTTAACTCCTGAATGTTTTCATAAGGAAATCCCTTTGAATCATCAAGTGCCTCAGATCGGCCGGTAAAGGACTGAATCGCCGCCTCTAATTTTTGTATATATTGTTTTTGCTTCTGTGATTGAAAAAACGACATGAAGATCATCCCTCCTCTAGTAAACAAAAATCTTAAACCATCCAGCAGCAGAACAGAACTGCTAACTCCACTTTATCATATCACCTTAGTGTAGTTTATGGTTCGAATCTGCACATTAAGAGTCAATGTCTTCATTTTTATATTCTTTGTTCGCGTTCTTGTAAGCCTCCTTCGCCTGATCAATATTTTTGTTTTCGAGAAAGTAAGCTATCGCGGCTTGCCCGATTCCATAAGTGACGGCGCCCGCTACCGCACCGGAAACGACTAGACCAGCTCCTGGGATGAAACGGACTGCAGCCCTGACACCTTCCCTGACAAGGAGCCCGATGCCAACATTGATTCCTAACGCTGCAATGAATTCACTTGCCGTTTTCGTATTGATTTCTTTATCCGCAATAAAACCTATCACCACAATCATCAAACCCTGAATGCCGGTCAAAATGGGAAAATCGGCAAAAGGTATTGGCTCTGCACCTATTAGACCTGCGATTGCCGTAAACGTTCCCACTATCGTCCGCGCGAATTTCTTCTTTACGAATTGGCTCTGCATCGCTTTGGCAGTCTTCAGCTTCGCTTCACTGGGTAAGGCCTCAATTAAGTAATCTGAAAGCAAATCTATGTTCCAACGCATATCATATTCAATATTTCCGCTTTCATCAAAGTCAATATACGAACAAGTAGGAATTATGTTCAAAAGTGGTATTTCACTATCTTTAAATCGTTTTGACATCAATGCGATGGCTTCATCAATATTCTTTTTTTTCTTAGGATTGGCATCAAAAGGTACTTGTTTATAATGTGGCGGATCTAATTCATCCACTTGTGTGACCACACAGATGACAGGTACATCATAATGGTGATTCTCTTTAACGATCTTGCGCAGCTTATTCAATTCTTGTAAATCTTCTTCAATACGTGAATCCGCTTCTTTTGCTTTAATTAAGAAAAGAAACACATCAGGTTGTTCTTCAGTCACCGCTTTTATCAATTCATCCAATGGTGTATCTTCTTCGAACTCTTCCGTAGGAGCTTCACTCTCACCCAGCCCCCGTGAGTCCAGTAAACGAATTTTGGGTTCGGCATCACTCGGGTACCATAACCATTTCCCCTTACCCGTTCCAGATTTAACGGAACTGACATATTGCCGTTCCTGACCAAACATCGCATTGATCAGTGAGGATTTTCCAGACCCTCTCCTTCCGACAAGAGCAATTCGGGGTTCCCTTGCATCAACAGTCATCGTTTTCAGCTTTAAGAGCTGGTCGAGCATTTTGGTCTTTTTCGATTGTGAAATTGGGAGCTTATCTACCTGGCCTTTAATGAAACTGAATATGCTTCCCCTTTCATCTTGTTTTTCCGCCATCACCCATTCCCCCTTTTTAAGAAGTGTCTTAAGTAACATTTACCCTTGAGCAATTTAATTTAAGCATGTAACTTCATTCTCCTTGCAAATTAAGGGGCTCCATTTCTCTAATCAATAACTCTTTTCTTTTAAGAACATAACGACACTGGCCATGTATTTTTGAATTTCCTGGACTTGAAAGGCCGCAGAATCCGCAATCTGTTTGTAATGATGCTGTCCTTCATCGGTTATTCGTAAATACCGTTTAGTTCGTTTTTCACTTTCCCACCTGCCGACAAGTAGGCCGTTCTCTTCCATTTCATGAGATAAATCGTATAAATAGCCATTTGAAGCGATCCAGCCGAACTGATTTTTAAGCAGATCGCCAATTTCCCCCATATAAATGGGTTTCTTAGTGAAAGCGGCTTTTAAAGTTACATAACGGACAAGGTCCTTCACCGATATTATTTTCGAGAAATAAGACCTGTATTCTTCTGGAAGCTCATTTACAACCGGTGGGTTTTCACCAGATCCCCTTAAATCGAACATGAAGCGATCAATGACCTTTTTCACTTCGGAAAACCGTTCCAGGAAATTTTCTTGATACCATATGTAAAGCTCTTTGCCTTTTTCCGTTATTTGATAATAATTTCTTCCCTTATTCGTATATAATGATAAATGATTGGATTCGACTAGCGTATTCGATATTTTACATAAATAGTCATAGCTATGCACTTTTCCAGTGAACGTATTTTTCAGGTCCTGGTGAATCGCCCTTGGATAATTCGCTTTTATCCTTAAAGAGTGAAGTAGGAAAATCGTTAAAAATTCGCGCTGGCTCAACCCAACGGTTTCAACCGTCGCAGACAGTTTCTCCCCTTTCTTCACAGTCATTCCCCCCTTAATACTGTATATAATTAAATATTTCTTCCTTCCCCTTATTATCCTGTGCTGCCACATAATAGTAAAGTTTTTAATGCCAAACTGCCTAGTACTAATTTTTTGGATTCGATCTATTGTGGGATGGGGAAATTCTGAATATTCTGTCGAGGTTTATTGTGAAATAGTTTAAAACACAAAAAGAAGGAACGGCCTATGATAAGGCCGTTCCTTCTTTTTGCTTACTGTTCCGTTAAAATGATCGGATCTTCTTTTGTAATGACGAGGGTATGTTCATATTGGGCGGAAAGCTTTCCATCTGCCGTTCTCGCCGTCCAGCCGTCTTGGTCCATTTTCATATGCCATGTGCCTGCATTCAGCATAGGCTCGATCGTGATGACCATGCCCTCTTTTAAACGGGCACCTTTACCTGGCTTACCATAATGTAGGACGGTAGGGTCCTCGTGCATGGTTTTGCCGATTCCGTGTCCTGTAAAATCGCGGACAACAGAAAACTTTTCACCTTCTGCATATGACTGGATTGCATGACCGATGTCCCCGAGACGGTTTCCTGCCCGTGCAACTTCAATGCCTCTGTATAAAGCATTCTTGGTTACATCCATTAAGCGCCGAGCTTCATCGGAAACTTCTCCGACTGCATATGTCCAAGCTGAATCCGCCAAACCGCCGTTAAGGTTCACCACCATATCGATCGTGACGATGTCTCCCTCTTTTAGGGCTTTCTTTTGCGGAAACCCGTGACAAATCACGTCATTCACTGAGGCACATGTTGCATATTTATAGCCGTTATAACCCTTTTGTTCAGGTGTAGCACCATGCTCTGCCAAGTATTGATCGACAAATTCCTCGATTTCCCAAGTCGTGATTCCCGGTTTTATCATTTTTGCAATTTCTCTATGCGTCGCAGCAAGAAGTTTGCCCGCTTCATGCATCAAATTTATTTCTCGTTCACTTTTAATGGTTATCATGTAAAATCCTCTTTCGTTTTATAACTTATCTGCTTGAGACTCCTTATTTATCATATGCCTTTTTTTATATAAAAAGCAACCAAAAACCCGGTAAAAATCACCGGGTTGATTAAGTCATGAAATTTTCTGTACCTGTAATTCTGATAAAATAAGCAAAATTACAAAAGCCTAAAAAGATCCAGCGATTACTTATTTACGCGATTGAATATTCCAGGGGTGAATGCCCTGGAACATGATAATTACCCTGTGACTTAAATCTTAATAATTCTATATAGGCCCGTGTGTATTAATTGGGTACAGTTTCCCATTCAATGCAAATGAAACTCTTCCTGTTTCCTCTGATACTACCAATACAAGGGCATCACTCCGTTCAGATAAACCCAAAGCAGAGCGGTGGCGAGTTCCCAGTTTTTTTCCCCCGGTTGACCTGTCCGAAAGCGGAAGGACATTTGCTGCGGAAACAATCTGGTTCTGACTAACCAAAACGGCTCCATCATGCAGTGGATTTCCAGGAAAAAAAATCGATTCCAATAAAGAATGGGTTAACTCCGCTCCTATTGAAATACCGGGTTGAATCAATGAACCAAGGGAATCTCCCCGTTGAATCACAATCAACCCGCCATGTCTCAAATTCGATAAATTTTGAACACAAGTTGATAATTCCGGATATTTGTCCGTAAACGGGGACAAATAACAGTTTAAATAAAATGTTGCTGCTTTCATATCAATGTATATGAATTTATCCTTTATTTTCTCAAAATTTCCAAGAAGACAATAATTTTCATCACCCATTGCTTCTAAGTTATCCTGTAATGCCGATATTACTTGACGTATCTCCTCTTTTAACGTTTGTTTCATTGGTGAAAAATCACAATGGCCATTATTCACAGGCATGCACCTCCCTTTAATGATTCGACTCTTTTTTTTCAATGGATTTTAATTCCCACTATAAGACCATTCTTATTTTCCCTAGCTCTATTTATCCCTTTTTACATTAATAATTATGAAGAATGTACTTAAAGTTTGTCTTCACGATAATTAATTATTCATCCTTACTATCAATCAGCAGTGACTTCACATTTTTTTATGTCATATGGACAAGGTAAAAGAATAGATATATTAATGACCTGTTGATGGATATCCTATAATAAGAGGTGGTATTAGATGCCTTATGTAACAGTATTTGACCAAGGAACGTTTGAAGTTGAAATGGGAAAAAAATTAGTATTGGCATTGGAAGATAACGGGATAAATATTCTCCACCGATGCGGTGGGAAAGCTAAGTGTACAACTTGCAGAGTGGAAATATTGGCAGGTGATTTTTTGGAGGTCACACATAAAGAAAAAAAGGTCTTTGAGGAAAAAGGAATGGAAGATCATTTGCGTTTATCTTGTCAAATTTACGTGAATGGAGACATAACAATTCGGCCGATCAAAACGGTTGAGAACTCTGGACTTCCTGCTGGGCCAAGGCCTGAAGGCTAAATAGTTTCATAAAGAGTGTTGTTTTATCGAAAAACATCAAAACGACTAAAAATATTTTTTCTAGTCGTTTTGATGTTTTTTATCTTTAGCTAAATGATTTACTTCTTTTCCATGACCGCAAAGTAATTATCTTCATTATCAGCAAAATTGAAGACTCTTCCAGAAGGCATATTTACAAGTTCTCCCACTTTGATATTCTTCTCCGAAAAGTCTTTATATAATTCATCAAGATTATCCGAGTAAAACATTAATGATGGTGTAGCTAGATTTAATTCAGGCTGCATTTTAGCAATGAATTCCTTATTATGCAGGATGATGCTCGTTTGTGCATCCTTTGTTGGTGCTATTTCAATCCATCTTAACCCTTGGCCGTTATCTTCTTCAGAAAGTACGCTAAATCCGAATTTTTCCGTCCAAAATTTCAATGACTCATCTTGGTTATTAACGTATAACATAATTTGACCGACTTTATTAATCATTGGCTTCTCTCCCTTTCTGCTGGTTCCGTTATTAATTGAATCGTTTATGTATAAGCATCTTGCTGGTTGGGAAAATATAACTGATTAAATCGTATAATAAATGAAAGTTTTAATCAATATTTACAAAAATTGAATTTTCCCTCTTTTGGGAATGTTCTTGAAAACAACTCAATTGTTTAAGGAAAGCAGATATCTATTACGAATTTCGCTTAATTGTTTCTTCTACATATTCCAAGAAATCTGTATGTGCCGGATTCCCTTCCAGATGTTGAGCTACCACATTCAATGGCATTATAACTCTATCTCTCTTTTTGGAGTAAAGAACAATCTCTGTTTTAATGCCCCTATTCACTTCATCAAGTGCAGAAGAAAAATGATATACAGAATCATATTCATACCTTTTATAATCTTGATTTATATTCCTTTTTATAACTTCTCCAATATACGCACCTATCCTCACCGCAAAATTATCAAAATGATTCTTTAAAAGTTCCCTACCCATTTGAGTAATGCTTAATCTTTTCGTATAAGCATCTATATGACGAATGCTTTCAATAGTAAAATCTAAATTTCTCTTTGTTAGGTTCTCTTGATCCCAAGTGTCTTCTGACACATCCTGAACATTAATTTCGCAATGCCTTTTAAATCATTTTTTATTAATTTAGTTTTATTTAAGGAACCGAACATATGACATTTCCCCTTTTTACTTTATCTATTGGTTAATTATACATTAATGGAATTGCTCCATTGTTTATTAAAAAAAGCTATGCATTCTTTATATTCAGGAATTTGCAGGACTTTTCGATTTTTCACAGAACTTTTATACAGAGTATTGATCAAAGGAGAGTGAAATGGTGGTTCTTTCGAAAGAGGATTTGTTAAATATATTGGAAGGCAACAGGAGATTGACGTTGCGGGTGGTTGAAGCTTTCCCTGAAAAGGAATTATTTCATTATACACCGGCCGGGAAGCTTCGCCCTTTCGCAGAAATGGTTAAAGAAGTCATGAACATTGAGACTGGATATATGCGTGGAATTGCACTGGGTATTTGGGAGTTTCCAGATTCCTTTTCGGTAATTTCCACCAAAGAAGACCTGATATCAGCATGCGAAGCAGTAAGGGTTGAGACGAGGAAATTGTGGGAGGAAATGACCGAGGAAACGCTTGGAGTCGTTGAAAAGGATCCTTTTTTCGGTCCCTCACAAAGCCACTTTGATAGACTTCAATATGCCCTGGAAAATGAGATCCACCATAGGGGACAAGGCTATATTTATCTTAGAACGCTTGGAATTGAACCACCTGAATTTTTCGTAAGATAATCATGCATTAAGTAATAAATTGGAGCAAAGAAAAATTAATAAGAAAATAGGAGTGAGACACATGACAGTTGATGCATATCTTAATTTTAATGGAAATTGTCGACAAGCGGTAGAGTTCTATGCGGAGATTTTTGGAACGGAACAACCGAATATCATGACCTTTGGTGAAACACCGCCTAATCCGGAATTTCCCCTTCCAGAAGAAGCGAAAGATTTAGTCATGCATACAAGGCTGACTATCAATGGAAGCAATATCATGTTTTCAGATACTTTTCCTGGTATGCCTTTTGTAGAAGGAAATAATATCAGCCTGGCATATGTCGGTAATGATGTGGAGGAAATTAAATCGATCTTTAACAAACTAAGTGAAGGCGGGACTGTTGGTGTAGAGCTGCAAGAAACATTCTGGAGTAAAATTTACGGTCAGTTAACCGATAGATTCGGAATCCAATGGCAATTTAACTTCGAAAGCTGAGAAACGAATTTTGGATATAGGACTTTTCACGGGTGAGAAGTTTCTATATCCTTTTGTATTTCCATCACCCTGAGGCAAGAATATTGTAACAAACAAACAAAGGATTAATGGGCTTAGTTTAATGATCGATTAAAATACACAAACGCACCCTAACCTTACACCATTTTCTTTGGTCATGATAATTGGTGTATAGTATATGTACCTTCAAGATGTTTAATCTTATTGAATAATCGTAATTCCTTGATAATGGCAAGTTTAGTTATCCTGGCTAACATGCAAACAATAAAGGAGAAAAATCATGAAAAACAAAATTCAAAAAATCACCACTAACCTTTGGTTTGATTCACAAGCCGAAGAAGCGGCGAAGTTCTACACATCCATCTTTGAAAATTCTGAGATCGGAAGAATCACTAGCTATGGAAATGAAGGAAATCAAATCCATGGAAAGACAATGGGTTCTGTGATGACCGTGGAATTTGAATTGGAAGGACAAAAATTCGTAGCATTAAATGGCGGTCCTCAATTCAAATTCACAGAGGCAATATCATTTATCATCCATTGCGAGGATCAAAAAGAATTGGACTATTATTGGGGAAAACTCTCGGCAGGCGGAGATGAAAAGGCGCAAGTGTGCGGTTGGCTGAAAGATCAATTTGGCGTGTCATGGCAAATCATCCCAGAAAGTCTAACCGAGATGGTGAACGACTCCAATCCTGAAAAATCGGAAAGAATGATGAAGGCGTTGCTCCAAATGAAGAAAATTGACATTAAAACTTTAGAGCAGGCGTATCAAGGATAAGTTCCAATAAACAACATTCAGATTAGGCAGAAGAGTGAACGATTTTGAAAATAGTTAAAGCCTAATCTCTCGGTACTTGTGAAATTAGGTTTTAATATTTACCAAAGTAAAAGAAACAAATGGCATAATGATCTAGATGGTTTTTAAGGGAGAAATAAAATGATGGACAATATATATACAACACCGCTTAAACTGGGCAATGAAATAATTGAAAGAAAAATCCGCTATGACTCTTTAATTGTAGAACATACCTGTATGCTATTAAACGCACAAAATCATCATGTCGTGCTATTTCATGAAATCATGGATGCGTTTACGATGAAAGCGGGTCCCATAGAATTAAACATACCCATTGGAAGTTATACGATAGCTTATTATTGGAAAGACCGCCCTTATAATTTATACCTTTGGAGAGATTTTGAAGGCAATTATTTAGGTTCCTATTTTAATATTGTAAAAAATACATATTTGGCGGATAAGTTGTTATCCTTTGAGGATTTGATCATTGATATCTTGGTGCTTCCGGATGGGTCACATTTTATTTTGGACGAGGAAGAGTTACCTGTGCCCTTAGAGCAATTTGAGAGTGGTTCTGTTAAACAAGCCTTAAACTCTTTACTTGATTCCATTGATATCCTTCTTTCACAAATCATTGAGGAATCCGGGAAACTCTATAAACATAACGACCTCCTTCCATGGTTGAACAATAAATGACAATCGTTTTAATTCTTTGAACTCCGCAAAAGAGGTAGCATTACCATGAACAAAAAGCCTACTTCATTCAGCAGGCTTTTTGTTCCCCTCACTCACCATCAGCTTGAGCCGATATACTGTTGTCAAGCTCCTCAATGTTTTTATATACCTTTGCACTGTATGAGTAGTCACCGTAGCAATATGGGTACCGAAAATTATCCTTGTCCCCGCCGCAATCATAAAGCTTGGGGTTCTTTTCGACCTGAAGCATGGAGAACTTCTTCGCAAGCTCTTCATTATGCTTGCCCCCTTCATTCGCCACGAAATCAATATAACCAATACCCATGTTATATGCTTGAATGATCGTGGCAAAATCCACACCCTTTTCATTGCCATATTCATTGATCCTCTTAAAATGTTTCACCCCATACTTAATGCTTTCCGTTGGATCTGTGATTGTATTTGGATCAAGACCCGCTGACTCAGATGCCTGCATTGGGTCACCGCCCCGTCCTCGGCTTTCCTGCTGCATCAAAGCAATCAATGTCGAAGTATGCTCCTCAAGTCCGTATTTAGCCAACTCCCCTTGAAGGAGTGAGCTATACTTTTTTACGTTCGCGAAAGAATCAAGCGTATTTACTGATGTGGAAACATTTTCGGAATAGGGGGTTTTCATGATCTCCTTAATGAGCAAAAATCCAAAAATCAGGATGAAAATGGTAAAAACTTTCTTTGATTTCTTACGTTTCTTCTTCTTCACATTCCCTCTCCGATATCTCTAAGTTAATATATTTATATCTTAACAAATAGTAAGACTAATAACTATTTAGAATACCCAATAAAACGTTTTGCAAATGAGATTACCATGCATATTTTATCGAACAATGAGGCACTCTATTGGTTGGAGGTGATATGTATGGAGAAGAAGAATGAAAAAGAAGAAATCCTTGATGATAAAAAGAAAAATTATAGAAACGAGTTTGGGGCAGATCCGGATGAACAGGAAATGAATGGTCTGTATGGTATGTTGGAAACTGAATATGAAGATAAGCTTCATGATAAAGAAAAGTAACGAATTGGTTTCTTTAATCTTTGTTAAGCACCTTATATGGCGTTTTTTTTATGAGTTCCGATACTATTCTAAAGGTTCGTTTTTTGTTTCATAACGTACTGATTTTTAAAATTTTAATTCATTTGGTCATTATCTAAAAGGATACGATTGAAAAGGGAGTGACCTAATACTGTCACTCCCTTTACACGTTTAGTATTGTGAAGATTGTCCGCCATCAATCGGAATGACTGCCCCGTTGATGAATTCCGATTCCCCTGATAATAGGAAGGCGACTAAACGGCCGACCTCTTCAGGTTTACCAAAACGTTTCTTAGGATTCACACTGACGAAATCCGCCATTGCTTCTTCCCAATTTTCCCCGCCTATTTGCCTGAATGAACCTTCTACCATTGCCGTTAAGATAACTCCTGGTGCAATGGCATTAATGCTGATTCCATATTGACCATATTCTATGGCAGCTGTTTTCGTTAAGCCTGCAACAGCATGCTTACTCGCAACGTATGCACTTTGGTTAAGTACAGCACGAATTCCACCTACGGAAGCCACGTTCACCACTGCCCCTGCTCCTTGTTCTTTCATGATTGGCAGAATGTATTTCATACCAAAGAATACACCATTGATATTGATGTCCGTTACTTTGTTGAAAACTTCGCTATCGTATTCAGCCATAGGGGCTTGTTTACCTTCGATACCCGCATTATTATAAAATGCATCGATTCTGCCATACTTGCTGACTGTTTGGTCTACATAGTTCTTTACTGCTTCTTCATCCGATACATCTGCAGTGACCAGAAGCACGTCCGATTTTGGTGCAATTTCCAAGATTAATTTTTTTGTCTCTTCCAAAGATGCATCGTTTAAATCAACTAATGAAAGTTTAGCCCCTTCTTTAGCCAATTCCAAAGCGGCTGCTTGTCCTAACCCTGATCCTGCCCCAGTAATGATTACAACTTTTCCATCGAATCGTTCGCTCATTTGTCAAAACTCCCTTTTTAAGTTATTTCGAAAATCCTTTAATTATAATTATCCTTTAAAGCTTAAGAATCCATCATCAACAGGGATGACTTGTCCGTTTATGGCATCTGCTTTTTCAGAGAACAAGAACGTTACAACTTCAGCAACTTTTTCTGGCTGAATCAATTTTTTCCTCATATGAAGTTGTGCCAAACTGTCCAGGAACTTTTGATCATCACCAATGATAGGCGTTTCGATGAAACCTGGTGCCACGCCGACAACTCGAATCCCATATTGCGCAAGTTCAATGGCACCGGATTTAGTCATCGCGATGACAGCGGCTTTTGCGGCATGGTAGTTAAAGCTGCCAATTGAAACCATTGTCCCATATATAGATGCTGTATTAACGATCGTTGCCCCAGTTACACCAAGCTCCACCATCTTCCTTGCCGCATAATACATGCCATAATATACACCGTGTTGGTCCACATCAACGACTCTGTGGTATGATTCTGGATCCATTTCCAAAAATGGTTTTACTAGTCCAATTCCAGCGTTGTTGAATATGCCATTGATGGTGCCATGATTGGCAATTGCTGCTTCGACCATCGCTTCCACTTCTTCCGCTTTAGCTACGTCCACTTTCACAAAAGATGCCGTGCCTCCCTTTTGTTGAATAGATTCAGCCGTTTCCTTAGCGGCAACATCATTATAATCAGCCGCTACGACAATAGCTCCCTGTTCAGCTAATTTATATGCCGTTTCCTTACCAATTCCACTGCCCGCTCCTGTAATTATTATGACTTTTCCTATTAAACTCATGTATGGGTCCCCCTTTAATAATGTTTTTTTGCTAATCAGATTAAAATGGCCCCTCCATCGATTACAAGTTCTTGACCCGTAATATGGCTGGAAAGATCGGATACTAAGTACATCATTAGATTTGCAACTTCCTGAGGCTCAGCATACCGGCCATCCGGAGTAGTTGCTTCCAACTGTTTTCTAGCCGTTTCTGCTGCCGCGGAATCACCTTGACCAAATCCGCTTTCAATCGACCGCATCATAGCCGTGTTGACGACACCTGGGCAGACGGCATTCACCCGGACACCATGTGGAGCTACTTCGACACCAGCTGTTTTCGTCATTCCTAGAACCGCATGTTTACTAGCGCCATACGCCACCATGTTTGGCGTTGCCAGTAAACCAGCTCCAGAAGCTGTATTCACGACCGCCCCGCTTTTTTGTTCAATCATATGGGGCAATACATGTTTCATGCCCAAGAAAACACCTCGTACATTTATTGACATTAATTGATCGAAAACCTCAGCAGGATAGTCGATAAGCGGCATTATTTTGCCTTCCCAACCTGCATTATTCAAGAAAATATCGATTTTTCCATAGAAATCTATCGTTTTTTGAACATAATTTTTTATATCGTCTTCCTTTGTAACATCGGCTTTTACGAATTTCGCTTCGCCGCCGTTTTCTTTGATTTCATTTACCGTTAGCATGCCAGCCTCTTCGGAAAGGTCTACAACAACCACTTTGGCACCATTTTCTGAAAGTGTAATAGAAGCTGCCCGGCCGATACCCCCGCCGCCACCGGTAACAATTGCTACTTTTTCCGTAAAATCGAATGCTTGCATAATATTCTCCCTTTCTCCCTTTAATCTTGGTGAAGATATTCTTGTTTGAATACGATTACATCATAACATTCTTTTTGTCGATTGTCGACAATTTGGTTTTAGAGTCAAAGACTCTACATCACTCCACGATTCAAGGCTTCATGAATTTCATTTTTTGCTTTAACTAAATCATCTTCTAGAATGGCCTCAATAGACATCTTTAATCTGAAATGGAAACTTTCCATCGTTTCCGTATTCCATTGACTTTGGGCAAAAACCATGAGGATATGACTGGCTTCTTCAAAAAATCTTGCTAATGCTTTGTTATTGGCGATTGAAAAAATATATCGAAATATCTGTGTTGCCCTTTTTTGATACTCGATAACATTACCTTTTTCACACTCATCGGTTGCACTTTCCAAATGCCTTTGTAATGATTGCTTATTTTCTGAGTGCCAATTCCCTTGGGAAAATTCAATGCCCATCTGGATCAGTCCGATCGTAACATCATTATATTCAATGATTTCCCTTTGTGAAAATGGCTTGACGATCGTTCCCCGCCGCGGCATCCTCTCAACAATACCGTCAACCTGCAGTAAATAAAGGGCTTCGCGTACGGGTGCACGGCTAGTGTTCAATTCTTTGGAAATGTCTTCTTCGACGATTTTCTCTCCAGCTTCTATTTCACCTTCAATGATTTTTTTTAAAATGTGTTTAGCGATTTGTTGTGGTAACGATTCTCCAAAATAAATGCCATCTGTCAAATTGGAAGCATTTCCAAACATCTTTCAGCACTCCTATACTTCTATAATTAATTTTAGTTCTTCTAGTATAACATAAGGATAGGAATTAACTTCCTTTATAAATCACATCCATTAAGGAAAGCACATATAAAGAGCCCATTTAAAGAAAGGGCTCCATGAGGTACTTTTTTATTCGACTAGCCTCGGTTTCGCTGGATCGCAGTTTGGCTTTTCCATGTCTGTCGATTCAGCGAGTTTCGTTAAATAATAACATTCTTCACGCCACATATGATCGGCCATTAATGGCGCAAAAGTTCCAAGAGCCTGCGCACTGAGGTCAAGCTCTTCTAATTCAAGCAGGAAGTGCTGGAAGAATTTAATTTCCAATGTGACGTCCGCATTCATTTTTTCCAATGCTGGGAACGTTGACAGATTGGTTCGTAAAAATCCTGCCATTTCAACAGCTTTTAAATAAAAATCATTAAAATGTTTTTTATATTGCTCACTTTTCTCTTTTAATCTTTTTTCAACATCATCCATATTGGATGATATTGCACCTGCATGACCTGCTGCATCTAGCAGCCAAAGCAAATGATGATGAAGTTCATGAAAAACCGGCGGCATTTGATTTGAATTGAAATATTTCAATAATCTTAAATATTCTTCTAATTCGTTCACCATATGATTTATGAATGAAGGTGAAAGATGTATTTTAATTTTACCTACCAGATGCTCTTTTAAAAGACATAGCTTAAACTCCCGAAATCTTAATGTCTCTTGTTCTGCAATGGCAGTAAGCTGCGTAATCTCTTCAGAATTGGCTTTACCAAGGAGAGTATCAAAAATTTGAATGAATTCTGAGGCAATTTCAATGTATTCCACTTCGACCGGAGCTAAAGACTCATGGATGAACCTGGCATGGTCTCCTAAGATTTGCAGCCAAAACCGATGTTCGAATCTTGCTGTTTTCTCCAAAAACTCGTTCATTTGCTCTCCCCCATATTTTAAAGTATAAGAAACTCACTTATTATTTGTATTCTTAAACCTACAAACTTATTAAAATAAATTATATGGGGCGTAATAAAAAAAGAAACAGGGAGTGAACGTAAACCCAAGGGCCGCCCACCAGTTTAATTATTGGAAAAGGACTATCGCCTCTCAATCCCATTGATTTGTAATAAAAGTGATGAGAATCATATGTATAATGCATGAAAATGGATTCTATGCACAGCAACAAAAGGAAGACCGGGATGAAAGGCAGGCCAGTTCGAAGCATAGGATAAAGTAAAAATGGAAGACAATAATGTCACGATAATAGGGTTTTGCTCCAGGTGCATCCTTGGTCTTTAATAGTGCAAATAAACACAGGCACACACTTAAGGCGCCTGCCATTATAACTACGAGTACTCAAAAACCCCTACTTCATCACTTTGAACGTGAGCGCAGGGGTTCTAAACTTGGATTATACCTTCTCTGTTACTGCTGTGAACCGCTTTAAGAAGGAGAGTATTTTTTGATAGACGGCAATTTCATTTTCTTTTTTGGAAAATCCATGTCCTTCATTTTCTAGAAGCAGATAATCGACATCTCTTCCCTTATCCTTCAACGCTTGAACGATTTGATCCGATTCCTCTTTGACGACACGGGGATCGTTTGCTCCTTGTATGACAAGCATTGGCTTTATCATGGATTCCAGATAGGTAATAGGCGAAAACTCGATTAGTTTTTCTTTATCTTTTTCAGGGTTTCCTACCCATTGGTCCATGACTGGCTTCCAGTCTTCAGGTACGGAATTGATAAATGAGAATAGGTTGGATGGGCCGAAAATATCGACAACCGCTTTAAAATAATCCGCATGTCGCCCGTGCAGCAGAAGAGCCATATAGCCTCCGAAGCTTCCGCCCATCAAAAGAATGTTGCCTTTTTGTGCATGCCCTTGGTCTATCAGCCAATCAAGACCGGCTACATTATCAAGCCGCGGGCCATTTCCCCAATCTCCCTCTACCATTTTCATGAATTCCAAACCATAACCAGTTGAACCGCGGAAGTTTGGCGCGAAAATACTGTAACCGTTATTCAAGAAAAATTGAAATGAAGCTCTAAAAAACTTCCGTTCTGCCGCTTGAGGTCCTCCATGAGGCCAAAAAATGACTTCACCATTGTCATTTTCCTTTTTTGCCCTAAAAAATAACGATTCGATCTCCCGGCCATCAAAGGAAGGGTAGGTAATGATGTCCGGTTCAACCAATTCATTAGAATCGACGCAAGGAACAGTATATTTAGTTAATGATACCCACTCATCACCTGTATTTTTATAGATATTATGAGGCTTGGTTGCACTCATGCCAAATAGGTAAAGCGTGCCTGATGCAGCAACTTCAAGTTTATTAATGACACTGCATGGCACGGGGATGTTTCTCCAATTTTCATTTTGCAGATTGATTTCATATAATTTATCCTCTACACCCTTTTGACTGGTTATATATAATAATTGATTCTCTTTACTATAAGTAATGGCAGTAAAACTCTCATTCTCCAATTCTTTAACTTTACAGAACTTGTTTGTTTCAAGGTTGTATGAAGCCAAATAGGTAAAGTCCGAATCATAATCAGTCAATAAATATATCATCGAATCCGAAACAAAAACCCCATCATTCACTGTGTGTTGTTTCTCTGTCGGCGGAGTGAGCAGGATATCTTCGTTCCCTTTTTTTGCATAGAGAAGAGTGTATGTATTAGCAAAATGTCTATAGTAAAGTAAGGTTTCTTCATCAGGGCTGAAGCCAAATAAATAGGTCGCTGCATCTTTCCCCTCCAGTACCAGTCTTTCCTGTCCTGATTCTAAATCCAAACAATAGGAATTTAGAAAGGAAGGATTTCCTCTGGATGTCGTGTAATAGAGCTTTTTACTATCATTCGATAATTTTGGCATGAAATTTCGTGTATTTTCATGATTAACGATTTCCTTCAATGTACCTCCATTCAAAGAAACTCCGTAAAACTGGGTATTTTCATTACCGTCTTGATCGAAACCAGCAATGATAAACCGGCTCTTCTTATCATATATAAGCCCTTGGCAGCTTTGATCGATGGATGTTAGAGGATAAGGAAAGGAGTTTGGCAAATCCATTCCCCATAAATTATACTTGCCGCTCAAATTGGTACTGAAAACCAGATGTTTTTCATCTGGACTTACAGCAAAATCAGAAATGGAAAACGTTCGTAAAAATTGCTCAACATCAGGTTTTGGAAAAGTGATCATCATTGGCAACCCCTTACTTTTATAATATTGAGAAATATTTGTTAATAATTATACCATATTTTTCCTTATCGATACTAAGGAAATAGTTAATTAAGGTTTTAACTAGCGAAATATGGATAAAAATCATCCGGAAATATATTTTTTCTCATTTAATATTAACTAAACACTCTATAGGCATCCGGAACATCCAGGTTATGCAAAACTATTCCTTTTTAAAGACATCGGGGTCTCGATAGACTGAGAGAAGATCTGTTTAATATGAAAAAAACTTAAGAGCAATGAGCTCTTAAGCTTCCCCTTAAGATCAATCGATATATCTTCTTGCTCCGGCATATTCCTCTCCGTATCCCGATGTTTTTATTTCATCTACCCTTACATGTGTTGAGCTGTTAGGTGAATGGATCATTTTGCCGTCACCAATATACATTCCGACATGATGGACCTTTCCTTTCCCTTTATCATGGGCAAAAAATAGTAAGTCACCTGGTTGTAGATTTTCTTTTTCAACCTTTTTGCCATGCTGAGCCTGTATGGAAGAGTCCCTTGGGATCGTTATTCCATTAGCATGGTACATCGTATACGTAAATCCAGAACAGTCAAATCCAAAACCGGACATTCCAGCCCATAGGTAAGGTAGCCCCAAAAAACCTTTTCCTGATTCAACGATGTCCTTACCGGTTGGAGCCGGTATTTGATTTTCATTTTGATAGACTGACACTTCTTGCTTTTCCATCCATTTTGCCCCATTATCCGGTGTCATCACCTTCACTTTATCTTTTTTCACCTGCAATAGCGGAAGCCGGGTATTGAAGCTGACTTCCATGAATTCGGACCGAAGTTTCGAATCCGAATAAAGCCAGGTCTTCGGGGCATTTACAAGGGCAAATCCTCGTTTAAATTGCTTCTCAAAAGAATGTCCTTCTTTTAATTGTGCCTTTGGCATCCAACCTGGGTAACCAATATCATTGCGGGGTGTAGGCTGATTGGAAACGGCTACTTTCACCCATTCGCCACGTTCTTCAAGGATCGTCACTTTAGAACCATATAAAGCTTGTGTTTCCAGTTTTCCTACAAGCCACAGCTTGTCTTCATATTTCATCGAGCTGATCCATTCATTCAAATCAGCGGGATTCGATGCAGAAGGGGCATCGATTCCCCTTAACAATCCCGGCTCAGTCCAAAGAGTGGCCACGTTCACATCAACATAGGCATTTCTCTGCTTCTCCTTGGAACTAGCTTCATTGGGACTGAATACTAAAATACCAAAAGCCAATAATGATAACACAAAAACGGTTAACCTTTTCAATTCATTCACCCTTTCGAAATTTTTTATTGAGCAAAAGAGGATTTCCTCTTGACTCCCAGTCCAGGTTTATCGGAAATGAGAAGTTGATCTTTCATAAATTGAATGCCTTCAAATGGCTCATTCTTAATCCATAATGGGGCATCTAAATCAATCTTCGTTATATTTGGATGGGCGGTTGCCAGATGAGCGGCGGCCGCTACACTAACGGATGATTCCATCATACTCCCGATCATGCATTCCACCCCGGCTGCTTCTGCCATATCGGCGATTTGGAGTGCACGTCGAATCCCTCCAGTTTTCATTAATTTGATATTAAGGAAATCAACAGCATGTTCATTCAGGAGTCTCATGGCATCACGTGGGGAAAACAAACTTTCATCGGCCATGATCGGCACTTGGACAGAGCGTTTTATTTCTTTCAATCCTTCGATATCATGGGCTTGCACGGGCTGTTCCACCAAATCAACGTTCAGCTTTCTTTCTTCGATTTCATGAATGATGGAAATCGCTTGTTTTGTTGTCCACCCTTGATTTGCGTCAATCCTGATCATAACCTGTTCGCCAACAGCAGCACGAATGCAGGCAACGCGCTCCACGTCATTCTTCCAATCCTTCCCCAGTTTTATCTTCATCGTAGAGAATCCGCTTTCGATAATGGACAATGCTGCCTTTGCCATTTCTTCAGGTTCATCAACGCTGATTGTCATATCATTTTTCAGGACATTAGTTTCACCGCCAAGATATTGATATAATGGGAGCTGCCATCGTTTGCTGACTGCGTCGTACAAAGCGATTTCAATAGCAGCTTTTGCACTTGTATTACCTACACAGGATCGTTGGATCAGTTGAGACAATGCATTGATATTCTCGATGTCCCGGCCAATTAGATGTGGCGTGATTGCTTCTTCAATGACCGTCATGATTCCTTTTGTAGAATCACCTGTGATGGCAACCGTAGGGGCTGCAGCCCCCAAACCTTCCGTTCCATCCTCCAATTTTACGGAAACCATTATGTTTTCAATTTCCATTGCGGTGCGTAATGCAGTCTTGAATGGCTTGATAAGTGGCAAGGTTTCCACTGATACTTGTAAACTTTCAATCTTCATATTAACAACCCTTCCTTAAAAACTTGAGAGTATATATGATGTAAGAATTCCAAAATAGGTGCCCAGAAGACTGCCAAGTACTGCCATCAATATCCCGACCGGTATTAGCGCCCGGTTGAATGCACCTGCCAATATGGGGGCTGATGCCACGCCCCCTATGTTGGCCAAAGAGGCAACTCCCATTGTAAATAGATCCAACTTAAAGATTTTTGCCAAAATGACCATTATCAATCCGTGAAAGAATAGAATCATAAAGCCGGAAATAATATACACAGGTGCTTGAAACAGCTGTGAAAAATCGGCATGGGAAGCAATTAAACCAATGACGATATAAAGCATGACTTTGGAAATTTCCATGGAACCGGCAATACGCCCAACCTTCGTTACAGCCAGAATTAACCCTACGGTCGAAGCGATGATGATCGTCCAAGTGGTTCCATTCACCGCGGCACCGAGTACCGGCAGTCTCTCCCCAATTTTGGTTGCCCCTGCTGAAACAATTAAAGCCAGCGCCAAGAAACCGATCAATTCCACGAATCCAAATTCCGTCTTGGCGGTTTCCCCCGCTTCAAGCTCGGAAGTCATTTGATCAATGAAAGATGTATCCGCTTTCGTCCAAATATTGAATTTACCAGCAAGAGGCACCAGCCAAAACAAGAACATGACCCAAATGGAATAATTGACTGTATCCATGATCAATGCATAGCCAAAAATATTTTCAGGGACATCGAGTATCCCTTGCAAGATCACCATATTGGCAGAGCCCCCTGTCCAGCTTGCGCTTAAAGCCGAGAATGCCTTCCAAGTCCCTTCCGCATAAAAGCCGTTCATTAAAACGTAAGTAAGAGTGAACCCTCCAATAATGCTGAATGAAGCCGCAAAAAAAGTTAAAAGCATCTTTGGTCCAAGCCTGATGATTTTCCGCATATCGCATTGCAAAAGCATGAGCATCAACATGGCAGGCAGCAGGAGCCCCCGTATGGTGCTATATGCACTTTCGACTGACTCACTATCTGAAAAGACCCCGAATGTTTTCATCAGAGCCGCTCCAATATAGATAAGGACAATACCAGGAACATACTTGAAGAACTTTCCTCCAATCTTTTTTTCCATAACCGCAATCACGGCAGTAAATGCCAATAAAAAGCAGACAAACATCACACCATCTTGAATCATATTCCATACCTCCTTAAATTTTATAACAAAAGGTAATATCCATTTTTTCACACTAATCTATTGATTCTTACATGGCACTAAATAGAAAAATCCAGCTGTTAAAGAGCGCGTACGCACTCTTTAACAGCTGGATTTCAATTGCGACTGACAAAAGAAGCAGCTATAACTTATAAAGTTGCTGATATTTGATGCTGGCATTTCTTAGGGCGACGGTCAGTGCTTTCTGAGATGAACCAAAATACCGTTGCTCAATTTCTGTCTCCAATTCATCGGGCCGAAGAATGGATTTACCAACTAACATGGATTGAATGAAGCGTGATGTAATCGATATCGTGGTCGAACATTCCGCATCCACTATTTCATGCGTATCACGATTAATGACGAACCCGATAAAAAAGCAGTTGAATTGCTGTGTAATTGGATTATTGGACGGTGCCTTTGATTCGCCAACTATATATACTGTATTCTGTTGAAACATGATTGTTGTGCCTCCTGCCATTACAGACATCATAACAGGTATAAATAGGGTGACTATCTATATTATTACAATATGAAATGGTTATATATATTTTAATATATATAGCAAGCATTTGACAATATATTTTGTATATTAAGTCAATTCCCGATTCCTTCGGCCAGAGAATAGATAAGTTCTATAACTAATACGCCAATCAAACTGAAGAATCACGAAGAATAACCAGGTATTGTTAAAGAACTCGTTTCAGGGTCATTTTACGACCTATAACCGCACTTTATTGGACCTTCATTCGGACGACAATGGTTCGGGATCCAACACATCATTTCAGCCCTTCGTATGGTTCATATTTCGCATACATATCTTTTCGGCGGTTACGATCCTTGAAGGTGGTTGCTGCACCACTTTTTCGATTCTCATAAAGTTCGTCCATATCCACTGTACCGGTAATGATGGTATGTTCATTTATTACCGCCTCGGCTACTATTCCATTAGCAGG
The DNA here is from genome assembly GCF_018613455.1 of Bacillus sp. ISL-78. Lineage (NCBI taxonomy): Bacteria > Bacillati > Bacillota > Bacilli > Caryophanales > Bacillaceae > Bacillus > Bacillus sp. ISL-78. The sequence continues at coordinate 30,654 of NZ_JAGGQC010000014.1, read as the reverse complement.
CCAAGCGCTGTCACAGGGGCTAAGGATACTGGCACGGCCATATCCGTTCGGCAAGGGTGATCCTGGTTCAGCAACTGTGGGGCAATGAACAAAATATACCTGATTTTCTATTGCACGTGCATGTGCGCAATGGCGAACTCGCCAAAAACCAGCCTCTGTAAATGTGTATGATGGGCAAAAAATGATGTCGGCACCGTTCACTGATAATATCCTTGAAATTTCAGGTATCTCCGCTTCATAACATACCGCTATTCCTATCTTAACCGGACCCACGGAATAAACCTCCAGTTCATCGCCTTCAGAAGTATGCCAATTCGCTTCAGCAGGAAAGATATGAGTTTTTTTATGCTCAACGACTGATCCGTCTTCATCAAAAATATAAGCAATATTGTAGTATTCATTTACGCGGCGTTCAAGATGAGTGCCCGCAATGATGACCTGTTTTCTTTTTCTTGAAAGTGACCTGAAAAGAGCTTTGTATTGATTGGTATATTCATCGATCCTGATAAAGGACGAGGCCTCCTGTTCTCCAAAGGCGGCTGATAACCCGATCGTTAACAGTTCAGGAAAAATGATATAATCTGAGTTTTCGGGAACTTGGCTGATCAAGTCTTCTACTTGTTCCTGAAATTCATGGAAAGTTGACACTTTTTCTACACGAAATTGACAAGCCGTTATTTTAATTTTCACAAAATCCCTCCCAAATCATGTTTTATCAGTTCTTCCAAACTTTAAAAGAAATCAGGATATCTTGTCCAAATCATTCATTTCGGTCTGTTGCCTGGAGATTTGTTTAGTCAGGGCACTTACAAGGAATGTTACTAGTATATTAATCAACAAAGCTATGACGCCTGTACTGATATCATTAATTACATGTGGGGTATTTGGCAGGAATGTAGCAACCTTCACATCTGAAATTGTCGCATATAAAACAATTAGGACACCTGCCAATATTCCAGCCATCGCACCATACTTATTGATTATATTGGTTTTTGGCAAACTCAAAAACAAGGACGGGGCCAGTTGCGTAATTAAACTGTAAGACATGATATTCAGGATGGCCAAAGCCTCGCCGCCTGAAACCGTTACAATTAAAGCAATGATTGAGATACCAATTATGATTATCCTTGAGACAATCAATTGATGTGTTTCAGTCGCAGCAGGGACCAGGACTTTGAAAAAGCTATTGGTCAGACCTACCGATGCAGCCATTAGCATGACTGAAGCCGGTACTAGGGCTGTCAATAAACCTGCAGCTCCGATAACCCCTATCACCCAAGGATCGAATGTTTGTATCGCCAGCCTTAAAAGTGAGAGATCACCATCAGCTCCTTGCAAACCCGGGATTTGCATGATGGCTGTAAACCCAATGAAAAAAACGAAAAGCAGCAACAATGTGTATAAAGGTAACGCAATTGCATTTTTGCGAAGTGTTTTTTCCCCATTGGACGATAAAACGACCATGAAAGTTTGTGGCAGCAAATAAAATCCTAGTGCATTCAGCAAAACGGTGGACACAAACCAGGACTGACTCAATCCCTGATCTGCCAAAACCAACATTTCCGGTTTGGCAGCTTGCACGGTCTCGAACATTGGCTGTATGCCTCCGAAGTAATGAACTGGAATGTAAATCCCTAAAAAGATGACGACCACCAAAATCATGAAATCTTTCAGTATGGCAGTCCATGCCGAACCATGAATGCCTGAAATCATAACATAGGTAGTTACAACCACAGCACCAATCACACTTGCAGCAACTGGTGAAATTGCTCCGTATGATGCTTCTGAAACAATGATACCCAATCCTTTAAGCTGTATGACTATGTACGGGACGAGGGCTAAGCTACCCAATACAGCAACGATCATCCCCATTGACCTGCTTTTATATTTAGATGCAAAATACTCGGGCTGAGAGATAATGGAATGTCGTTTTGAATATCTCCATATTTTAGGGACGAGCCAATAGGATAGGACATAAGCTAAGAAAATATAGGCGGGAACATAATAAGCAGCGGCACCTTTTGAGTATGCCCACCCACTTCCGCCCAGGAATGTAAAAGTTGTATAAATTTCACCTGCTATCAAGAGAAAAATGAAGAATGTACCGAAGCCCCTGCCCCCTACGGCAAATTGCTCCATATCCATATCTTTCCCTTTTCTTGCTTTAATCCCTAAATAAAGTGCTAGAACCAAGAAGATGGCAATGATGAGCAATGAAATATTCATTCAGCATCACTTCCTTTATTATCAGGATCGAACTTATAGACGATCATTAAGATAATCGATGCCATAACCATCCAAAATGCAACCCAAAATAACAAAAAAGGCATTCCCAATATGTACGGTTCTATTTTATTTGCATAGGGCAATAAACCTAAAAACCCTATAAATGGAACAAAAAGCAATAGCTTAATAGCGTCCAAATTATACCCTCCCCCTATTAGTTTTACTTACACGGATGCATAACCATCAGTCAAGCCGACTTCCATGCTGGACTGATGGTTTGATGGCACCCTTCGGTCCTATTTCCGCTTAGAATGACTGCATGGCAAGGACCGTTTCCAAAATTACATTGACGCCTTTTTCACAATCTTCCCAAGTAGTTAATTCCTCTTCACAATGACTTTTACCGTTGATGCTTGGGACGAAAACCATGGCAGTAGGTATATAACTGGCTATAAACTGTGCATCATGTCCTGCACCGCTTACCATTCTTTTATAAGGTAGTCCAAGTGATTTGCTCGATTGCTCTAGCAAATTGCAAATGGATTTGTCGAACCAAACGGTATCCCTGTCCCACAATTTTTTCGCTTGGATGTCGCAGCCACCTTCTGAACCTTTAGTTGTAAGACTTTTTATGACTTCCTCCACCTTTTCGATGACTTTGGAATCCTTATGTCTCGCTTCTAGCGAAAAAACCACTTTATTAGGAATGACCGTATGGATATTAGGAAACACATTTACCCTTCCCATCGTAAAAACCAAATCGTCATCAAGCATGCCTAACTTCTGACGGGCCTCCATAATCAAGCTATTCGCGGTGAAGAAAGCATCTTTTCTCATATTCATCGGGGTGGTTCCTGCATGATCGGACTCTCCTGTAACTTCTACCTCATAGCACACCATACCAAGTACACATTCAACGACACCGATCGTTAGTGATTCCCGTTCTAGAATGGGCCCTTGTTCAATATGCAACTCTAGAAATGCAGTCGCTTCTTTTAAACGAGACTCTTTATCCCCTGCATATCCAATGGCATTCAAAGCACTTTCAAAAGTGGTTCCTTCACTATCCGTCTTATGCAGCATGACGGATTTTTCGAATTTACCCGAAAGAACCCCCGAAGACATCATGGAAGGTTCGAATCTGGCCCCCTCTTCGTTCGTAAAATTGACGATCATTACCGGGATTTTAGGCTGGATATTATTATCGACCAGAGTACGCACGATTTCCAACCCTGCAGCTACACCCAAGATACCATCAAACCGCCCGCCCTTTTTTACTGTATCCATATGTGATCCCATTACAATAGGTGGTTTGTTTTCAAGTCCCGCCAAAGTGGCGTAAATATTCCCCATATCATCAACTTTTATGGTCATACCCAATTCTTTACAGCAAGCGCAAAAATAATCACGGACTAAGCGATCTTCTTCGGAAAGGGATAGCCGTGTGACCCCGTTGTTTTCTGTGCGTCCAAAATCAGCAAATTTCTCTAGCGTACGACTCAGCCTCTCACCATTAATTAATAATTTTTGCTTTTTCATAGCGAATATCCCCCTTTTAGATAACCTGCTAAATATCCTTGCGTTCGCTCAAGCTAAAAAAAGTAAGTGAAGGTCTTGTTGTTTTAGAGTAGTTACGCTAGATTATATTTCTACCAATGTTTCCCTATGATAAAGAATCTCCCCATTCAGAATCGTTGATTCAACTTTCAAATCCTTGATATTTTGGGAATCCACTTTCAATATACTATCATTCAATACTACTAGATCGGCCAGCTTACCTGCCTCCAGGCTGCCTTTGACATCTTCATCGAAACTCGCAAACGCGCCATTCCAAGTGTATAGTTTAATCGCTTCCAATACGCTAATCGATTGAACCGTACCTATTTTCGTTCCTGACCTGCTTGTTCTATTAACTGCAACGTGTATGCCTAATAAAGGGTCGTGATCAGTAACCGGAGCATCGGAACCGCCTGCGGCCAGGATACCATTATCAATAAAATCACGGGCGGCGTACATGTGGTTGACCCTATTACCGTAATGTTCAATATATATATCACCGAATTCATAAGGAAATGGAGGGTTGGGGATTGGGATGACACCAAGTTCTTTCATCCTCTTTTGTAAATCTGGCGAAGATATTCCAGCATGCTCGATCCTATGTCTATGATCTTTTCTTGGCGATTCATTCAAAGCCTTTTCCACGCAATTTAAATACATCTCTATCGCTTTGTCCCCTTGGGCATGGACTGTGATCTGATAGCCTTTTTTATGTGCCCGACCTAATACTTGATAGATTTCCTCTTCTTTATAATAAAGAATTCCGGAATAACCTGGATCACTCGAATAGGGCTCACGGGTGGCAATTGTCGGACCGGTACTGCTGCCATCCGTAAACAGTTTGGCTGGTCCAATTTTGAATCTTTCGTCCCCCGTTCCGGTTATCACTCCCGAATCCACCATTTTATTCACAAATTCATGAGAATTATTCAATGAACCGACCATCGCATAGATACGGACACGAATATCCTGATTTTTTATAGCCTGCTGCATTAATCGGAAACTTTCAGGACCATGAGCACCAGCTTCATGAATGCTTGTAATGCCTGCTGCGATGAAATGCTCCGACGCTATTTTGACTGCCTTCAACAGTTCACTTTCTGAATAGCTTGCTCTGTCGGCCATTATCATATTTGCTGTTTCAATGAGTTTGCCTGTTATCCTCCCCGCTTCATCCTTTTCAATGACCCCTCCAGTCGGATTCTTTGAGTTTTCATCAATTCGGGCAATCTCTAACGCCCTGCTATTCACCACGCTTATATGGCTGCATGTGCGGGTCACGATAATGGGATGGTCTGTTGAAATAGCATCCAATTCTGCTATTGTTGGATAACGTTTTTCTTTCACTGCGGTCTCATTGAAGCCCCAAGCACGGATCCATTCACCTTTAGGGATCGTCGAAGCTTTCTTCTTCAGATCGATAAACAAATCTTCTACAGATTTGATATGTTCCGCTTTACAGCTTACTGCCAATTGATTGACACCATACAATATAAGATGAATATGAGAATCTATAAACCCAGGAAGTAAGGACTTTCCCTGCAAATCAATCACCTTTGTTTCTTCTCCGATAAATACCTTGATTTCCTGATTCGTTCCGACTGCCGAGATACGGTCACCGTTAATTGCCAGGGCTTCCGCTACTTCATTTTTTTGATTTACGGTTATGACTTCACCGTTCATGAACACGATATCAGCTTTCAACCAACACACCCCTTCCTTTTTGTTTCACCCTCAGTTCTGTAACCTCTTCCTTTGCTGTCCCCGCCGCCATTTATCGGAATATTCCGTTTTCAACAGATTCATTATATCCACACCAGATTGTGAATTCATTAGACAAATAGTTAAAAATATCATCGTTTTTTTATACCTTTTATATAATTATGTCTAATCTATCTGGTTTGCTGACCCCAGTCTCCTCTATTCTTAAAGGGAATATAACCAATCAAAAAAAGGATAGATTCAGCTGCTTATTTGCTTATCTATCCCGCTTTATTCAATTACAACCCATTGTTTCTCCCGATAATGCCAAGGGTCAAATACTGTTTGTTTTCTTGAAAATCCCATGGCCAGTATCGAAGGGTTAATTCGCTTTTATCCACTTTTTCAATAAACGTTTTTACCCCTATCAAGGCTGCCCCATATCCCACGTTCGAGGCCAATGCAAAGATGGCATTCAGCCCTTCATTCATGGTATCCATATACTCAGGTTCGATTTTTAAGATATCAGTCCATGTAATACAGAATCCATTTTGCTTGGTACATTTAGATATAGAGTGATTCACTGTACGAACGATCTCATCCCTTACATCCAAAATTTCATTCTTCATCTCTTCTGCATCTTTTTTCTGATAGTGGTTTGCATGATCGGAAAGCAACTCCATGGCCCAATTATAAAATAATTGAGTATAAATGGCGGAAGTTGCCACAATATCAAATTCATTATAATAATTAGCAAAAACACGTTCAGAAAGCTGACCTAACCGCTTTTCGGTATCCTTTAAGTATTGAATAATCCCCTCTGCCGCTTCACCACGATTCAGCATCGAAGATAGGTAGTGATCAAAATCCACTTTTTCGAGGCCTGTTACATCAATTTCAATAAGTTGAATTTTCTCCTGGGTCCGTTCAGGCAAATTTGCCGTACCCTTTTCCATACTTTCCATATCAATATCAAATAGGTATATGGAGTTGCATTTAGTTGCCAGATACTCTATATCCAAATCATCGCAATTGCCTGCTCCGACGATGGCCACTTTATCTACGAACGCTTTTTTCGAAAATACGGCATCGAATAAACCTGTAACTTGTATACGATGCTGTTTCCACCGCATCTTTCTGTATTCATCCCGATTATGGTTCATTTTTCTTTGATAGGTTTCCATGTGAATCTCTCCCTTTAGGGTACTAAGGATTTATTTATTGTAACAAAATTTCCGGTCTTTTGGAGGGCAGGTAATTTAGATTTCGCATTGGGGAAAAGATAGGCTCAATTTCTATAGTAAAATGAGCGATTAAGATGTTAGAATAATATGGGAATTATTTTGAAGTAGCAGTGATTACAGGAGGGTGTTCCTTGAGCAAAACAAAGAAGATTTCACTTACTTTATTAGGTGTTTTTTCAATCATCTTGGTCGGTGTGGTAATCCTTTTGTTTTCATTCACACAGAGCATGAAAGCAGATCCTGATGAAGAAAAGAAGATCCTGGATCAAGCTGAAAGATATTTAGAGGATACTTTTGATGAAGGAACCGAAATATATGATGTCCTATACGACAATATGGGAAACCGGGGCTATTTTGAATATGCAGCTAAAGTGAAACATAAAAAATTTGGTACGCATTTTCTCGTTTTCTTTAATGATGAAGCAGGGGAAATGGAGGATACATTCCTTTCTGATAAATGGCAAGATGATGCAGAGAAGGAAATCAGGCCATATGTTGAAAAAGAACTGGGTGAAGTGTTGATATCCAAGGAAATGGAAGATATTGCAGAAAGCGAAGATTGGGAGAAGATTCAAGAAGAAATAGGTGATTATAATCAATTACTCTTGGTCTTTGATGAGGGGATCGGGAAAGAATTGAACATTGATCCGAATAAGCCAGCCAGCTATAAAGATTACGATGTTTCTCCAACCATTCGAATTACCCTTTCACGTAAGAAACAGGAAACAGATGAAGACCGCTTTACCGAAATAATCTATGGCCTTAAAAAAGATAAAGTTCTTGAACATGGAAATATGATTGTAGAATATATTAGTACCAAAGGTGTGCCACTTGAAGATGACGAATGGCATAAAAAGTTTTAAAACCAACATATAGTTTTTAACAGGAAGGTAAAGAGCAGCAATTCAGCCTGCCGCTCTTTACCTTTTTTTGTTTACTTAAAATAAAATTTTCCATATAAATCTAGCAAACTACCCCATTTTTTGTAAGGAATCGTTTCCCGCGATTAACCAGATTGGAGAAAAAGTTCTTTATTTTCACGCCAAAAAAATTTTTTTAATATAAAAATGATAAATCCTTCCAGGCATTATAGGTAGAACTGCCCCATTTCCTGAATAAATGTATCTAGTAATTTATATTTAATATCTTCTGAATCACCCTTAATGAAAGATTCTGATTGGCAGCGCTATCACTTCCATTACTGGGATAAAAATATCAACAATTGCAGTTTTTACAAGGATTCTTCCATTATCCCTAATACCCCACGAGGTAATATATTATGTTCATGAAAATCAATAATAGGAATTTTAACCCAGGACCTTTACCCTTTTTTCAATCGTATAAATATTCAAAAAAATGTCGAGTTGAGTCATCACTCTTTTTACCCTTATACTAGGGTAGAAAAATCGAAGGAGGAATTACATATGAAAAAGGAAATTTCAATCATTGGTGTGCCAATGGATCTTGGTCAAACTAGAAGAGGAGTGGATATGGGGCCTAGTGCCATCAGATATGCAGGATTAAGTGAAAGACTTGAAAATATTGGCTATACTGTCCGTGATGAAGGTGATATTAAAGTAGAAATACAGGAAAGAGCACAAAGTGATAGTGACACAAATTTAAAGAATCTTCAGGATGTAGCAGAAGGAAATGAAAAATTGAGTCAAAAAGTGGATGAAGTCATCCAAGCGAATCGTTTTCCTTTAGTTTTAGGGGGAGATCATAGCATTGCTATCGGGACATTAGCCGGTTTAGCGAAGCATACTGAAAACTTAGGGGTAATATGGTATGATGCACATGGAGATTTAAATACTGCCGAAACATCCCCATCAGGAAACATACACGGTATGTCCCTAGCTGTAAGTTTGGGTCTTGGCCACCCTGCTCTGACTAACATCGGCGGATATTCTCCAAAGGTCAAACCGGAGAACATTGTCATCATTGGTGCCCGTTCTTTAGACCAAGGTGAGAAAGAGTTAATAAGGGAAAAAGGAATTAAAGTCTATACGATGCATGAGATTGATAGAATGGGTATGACAAAAGTGATGGAAGAATCGATCGCCTATCTGAAAGAACGTACGGATCTTGTACATTTATCACTTGACCTTGATGGTCTTGATCCAGATGATGCACCTGGGGTTGGTACGCCTGTAATGGGAGGCATTAGTTACCGTGAAAGCCATCTTGCCATGGAAATGCTGGCTGAAGCTAATATCATTACATCGGCAGAGTTTGTTGAGATAAACCCAATATTGGACGAGCATAATAAAACGGCTGAAGTTGCTGTCGCATTAATGGGCTCATTGCTTGGGGAAAAATTACTTTATGGAGCGGAAGAACATAACACTCCTGATTTATTGGCTCAAGTAAAATAATCGGACACTTTGTTTTTGATAGAAAGATAGAGAGTTCTTTAAAGTGATACTCCATAGGAAAAAGCCCATACTTGTTTATGAGCTTCTTCCTCCATTGGCGGATGATCGATTTGAATCAATTTACATCCCTAGTTTCCTGACGCTTGGCTTCCTTTTCTTTAATAAGCGGCGCTTTCGAAATTATTTCTGCAGTACCTATGTATATTGAATCATGCTTATTTAATGCAGAAGTAATCTCCTTTCGGAGGGAATTCGACATCATCTAAGAATCAGATTCTAAGCTATTAGACTTGTGAAAACAAAAATTCCCTAATAACGTCCATAAATGAAACCGTTTGCACCCATCAGGTAAAGGAGTTTTTCAATGAAAACAGCAGAAAATCAACCAAATGAATTAAAACGGAGCATGAAAGCAAGACATTTATTTATGATTTCAATAGGGGGATGTATTGGTACGGGCTTTTTCATCGGTTCGGGCTATACCATTCATGAAGCAGGAGCTTTCGGCGCTATCCTCTCTTACATAGTCGGCGGCTTCATCATGTATTTAACGATGCTATGTCTAGGTGAACTATCCGTTGCGATGCCTGTTTCCGGTTCGTTTCAGACATATGCGACAAAGTTCATCGGTCCTGGCACCGGGTTTGCCATTGGATGGCTTTACTGGTTAGGTTGGGCAGTTACAGTTGCCTTGGAGTTTCTGGCCGCAGGCCAGCTTATGCAAAGATGGTTCCCTGAATCACCCGTTTGGATGTGGTGTGCAATCTTTGCTTTTCTCATCTTTTCACTAAACGCCTTATCAGCAAAGGCATTTGGAGAATCGGAATTTGTTTTTTCCAGCATAAAAGTATTGGCCATCATTCTGTTCATCATCGTTGGCGGTGCTGCTATGTTTGGTTTGATTGATATGAAAGGTGGACAAGAGACTCCATTTTTCTCAAACTTTTTCGCTGAGGGTCTTTTCCCTAATGGGATATCAGCCCTGCTAATCACAATGATTACAGTGAACTTTTCCTTCCAGGGCACAGAGTTAATCGGAATTGCCGCTGGAGAAAGTGAAAACCCGGAAAAGGTCATACCAAAATCCATCAAACAAACGGTGTGGAGAACCCTTTTCTTCTTTGTTCTTTCGGTCACTGTACTTTCGGCGATGATTCCAAGGGAAAAAGCAGGTATCTCAGAAAGTCCATTCGTTGTTGTACTGGATAGTATCGGGGTTCCGTATGCAGCTGACATCATGAACTTCATCATTCTTACAGCACTATTGTCAGTGGCGAACTCCGGCCTTTATGCAGCCACACGTATGCTCTACTCGCTTTCAAGGGAAGGTATGGCAAGTCCGAAGCTTGGTTTGGTCAATAAGAGAGGAATTCCGCTTAATGCCCTGCTCATCACTCTGGCGATTGCCGGTTTGTCTTTACTTTCTAGTGTAGTAGCTGCAGACACAATATTTGTCTTTCTTCTCTCCCTTGCAGGATTAGGTGCACAAATTGGCTGGATTGCCATATCTGCTAGTCTTCTTGCTTTTAGAAGATCATATACCCGCCAAGGTGGAAAGATAGAAAATCTGAAATTCAAAGTTCCGCTATACCCATTCATCCCCATTCTTGCTTTAGTAACGAACTGCATCGTCATGATCAGTTTAGCATTTGTTCCTGAGCAGCGAATGGCCCTGTATTGCGGGGGAGCATTCTTCCTTGGATGTTATGCGGTTTATCACTTTAGAGTGAAGAAAAACAAGACCATAGAAACGCCTAAGCAGGAAGTTGAATTAAATGCCGGTAAAAAAATGGTCATTTAATCCAGAACGCCGCGAAGAATATAGTAAGTGGTGAAAAGCGATTTTTACAATCCATCAAGTTGCTTTTCAAAGAAGAAATACCCTGGATGTTACACACCCAGGGTATTTCTTTTATTCAGTCACCATTCCTGCCAGCTACCCAATGGTAAACCGCTTTCGGAGCTTTTTTAGCTCCCCTAACTACCCCTGTATATAAATAGGAAGTTAAATTCCCAGCTCCATCTGGGCAATAAAAACAAATATCAAAACAAAAAAATCATCTTAATCGATGATTTTATATTGTGCAAATTCCTTTAATTTAGGCAGGATTGGCTCTAAAATTTCCTTGGCTATGTAATCGGTATCCAATCCAATGAAGCGTTCGCTTTCCATGTCGACCGATCTCGCATTTTCCGGGTCATCACAAAAAATAAATGATATGATTCCGTTATCTTCCGTCATATCTACATAATTAAATGCAATGTCATGTTTCGTAAGACAACTTTCAAACGCAATGCACAATTCATCTATATTTGATTGACTAATAGATGTGAATTTCATATTGATCATCCCCTCTGCTAAAGGATAGCAAAATAAAGCATGAATTTCAAAGCGGAATTCATGTCCCATCCTTATGTTCTTCTGACACTTTCGACCAAAGGAACCATGGCAACAAAAAAGCCCTCGTTTGGAATATCACCGTATGATGCCTTTTGATGAATGTCATGGCTAATGATTTTCCCATTAGAAATGAATGTAACCTAATCGATTTCATTCCATTTCCCGTGCTTTCTCTGATTTAATTTTTTATCTTTCAACAGCGATTAGTAAGGATTGCCATAGGCTTAATCGCATTTTGTATCGCCGTGACCTGCAGTTCCTCATGAATATTCCATGGCATGTCTCATATCTTTATACAAACACCTTGTTAGGAGTGGACCAACATGAAATCTTTTTATAAAGGAACGCTCATCTTGATTGTCGCAGCGTTTTTTGGTGAATGTATCGAATTTTTAGTGAACATGCTCCTAGCCAGGGAATTACACGAAGAGGGCATGGGGCTTTATATGTCCATATTGCCAATTTTCTTTTTGATATATGTGATCGCCAGCCTTGAATTACATATTTCCATTTCAAAATTCGTTGCGGAAAATAAACAGGCCATGCATTATAATCTGATCATCCATGCACTTAAGATGGCTGCAGTCGTCGTATTGGTAATGTGTGTAGTCATGCCTTTCATACTTTCCTTCTCATCCATAATGGACAAATACCATCCCTATATTAAATGGCTGCTCATCACACTGATCCCAATAGTTGCCTTTTCGTCGATTGCAAGAGGCTATTTCATGGGTGTCCAGCAAATGGGGAAGATTGCCTTTTCCAACTTTTTAAAAGATATCATTCAATTCGGCTTGCTTTTCCTCATCTTTAATTTATTTCATTTTAACCAGGAAAAGTCATTATTAATGGCCTTTTTTGTTTTGATTGGCAGTGAGTTCCTCGTTTTTCTTTACTTGATCAACCTTTTGATTCTTCAAATGCGGATCATGAGGCGCGGTACGAACTCACGGACAACCGGTAAACATGCACGGCAAAAGTTATTGGCGGTTTCTCTGCCCACCATGGGGCTAAGGATCTTTCATGCGATAACAAATGCCATCCAACCTTTTTTGATCCACACTGCCCTTCTCTCGGCAGGATTCGGTCCGGTAGTGGCTACGGAGCATTTTGGGATGCTTACTGGAGTTGCAATGACGATCGGCTTCTTTCCAGCCTTTATCGCGCATTCCTTAATGATCATGCTCATTCCGAATGTTTCGAATGCTTACAAGAGGCAGGATAAAGAAAAATTGAGGGTTTTATTGCAAAAATCAATGTCTTTCACAGTAATGTATGGAGTTCCGGCTGTGATTTTCATTTATTTCTTTGCGGAACCTTTGACCTCCCTCTTTTTTTCTTCAACATCTGCCGCATACTATTTAAAATTATTATGTCCTTACTTCCTTTTTCATTTTTTTGTCATTCCCATGCAAGCCTATCTCATCGGCCTTGGTTTAGTGAAAGATGCTTTCATCCATACCGTATGGTCCCATATTGTTGCCTTTTTAATGATGTATATCCTAGGGTCTCAAGCTTCTCTTAATATGGGAGGAATCATTTTAGGAATGAACACTGGTGCGGTATTATTAACCTTCATGCACTACTTGACCATTTGCAAAAAAATCGGCATAAGCATCTTACTGACGAAATCAAGATCGATATCGATAAAGTGAAGCCAAAAGCAAGTTCCAAACGGCAAAAACCTTTCTGTTATTGGTTTATAAAGATTTAGATTAAAAATATTGAGCCTTTCCCTGTACATATCACCTTCATTACTGTATATTTCAACATACTTGGGTAATAATCAAGTAAAATGGTTTAAACTAACCATACAATAGTAATGGAGTGATTTCATGAGTAAAGCTAAGGCTAAGAGCGGAACTGGTAAAGGTACGGGCACAGGAACGGGCAAGAAGGGCTGGAATCGTTGGAAAACAAGTGCCAACAAGAAAAAAAGCGCCAAACCATATGTTAGTAAAGGCATCAAGCATTCCAGCGATTCAAAAACATCCGGTCATTCTACAGGTGACAAGACAGAAAAATAATGCTTGTCCTATAATCCATACAAAACATACAAAATTTATGTTTGTTCCATATTCTCATACAGGGTGTTAAGAGATCTGTATGAGAGAAGTGGGTCTTATAGATATTAACAACTGGCAATATCCAAATGAGGCATAAGAGTAAGGCTATTATACATACCATCAAAAAAGACACTCCAAAACCCGGCAGTGTCTTTCATTTTTTAATAATTTCTTTTTTATCTAATTTGGCTTTTGGGTTTGATAGCATTGATTTTTTTCGAGGAAAACTCTGTACGGAAGCCGTTAGTGGCTTTTTTAACAGAGTTTGTAACTGAATGTATCGCTTCACCAACGTCCTGGGCAGAATCCAATAATGGTTCGACCGTTTTCATTTTAGTTTTTACATCGTCGGTGATTTCATTTGCAGTTTGCAATAGTTGTTTCGATTCGCCGGACAAATCGTGGATGGCATTTCGCACCTCAACCAATGTTTGATTGGCTTCCCCTATCGTGACCATTCCCTTTTGGAGTGTACTTATCATAAATACAACCAACCAAATGAAGGCTAAAGCGATTGCAGCCACACTATATTGAATAATCAAAATAAAGCTCCCCCTCTGAATTAAATAGTAGGAACGATTGCTTTTAATAGGTTAGTGAATCCCGGGGTGCCTGTTTTTAAAGATAAATGATGATTCTATTTGAGTTTTATTTGAACCCCCCCAGCTTTAGTTCGAGTTGAAGGAGCTGACGGTGTGGATAAATCCTTGGGGCGGCCTTCCAAACTGGCTTCTTTCATGGTATTGGTTACATTATGAATCATTTCCCCAACATCTTGAGCGGATTCCAGCAATGGATCTACATTTTCCATCTTCCCTTTTACATCCGCTGTAATTTGATTGGCAGAGTGGATCAGTTGTTTGGACTCATGCGTCAATCCATGTACTGCATTTCTTACCTCTTCCAGTGTCTTATTTGTTTCTTCGAGCGTTCCCATTCCTTTACGCAGCGTCTGGTTTACATTATATATCAAATATACGACGGCTCCGGAGACACTGGCAACACTTAATTTAATGAACATTTTCATATATCCACTCCTTTCATTTAAATTTATGCATTGTCCCTTTCATTCATTTCCCTATAGTCCATTACTTGTCCGATCAGTTTTAAAGAACCATTTACCTTTCCCCGAAAGAAGTTTAATGGATAGTTTAATGGATAAAAGTAAAGGAAGACCAGATTAGGAGGAGATTGTTCATGTCACATGAAAATTATTCATCTTTTATCCAAACTTTAAATGATTGTATCACTGCTTGTAATCATTGTTACGACGCATGCTTAAAAGAAGAACATGTAAACATGATGGTGGAATGCATTCGCTTGGATCGGGAATGTGCGGATATTTGCTCTTTCTTAGCACAGACGATAGGGAGAGGAACTCCGTTTATTTCAGAGTTGGCTGAAGTTTGTGCCAAGATTTGTGAAAGCTGCGGAAATGAATGTAAAAAACACGATCATCAACATTGTCAAAAATGTGCCGAGGCTTGTTTGAGATGCGCAGAAGAATGCAGAAAATTAGTCGCTTGATGTAAGGAATAGCATTAGCTATTCCTTTTATTATCCTTTCCGCTTACCTACCGACTACTTTTTGAACCTACTAAAGGATGATGATATTTCTTATATATTCTAGCGAGGTGTTTGTTGAAATTTATATATCAAAAAATTTTTCAAAATACGAAATACAGCTATTGAAAACCGCCCTTTTTAGGCACACTAGTATTAAAAACAGGAGGATATTATGACACCTCGGAATGTTCCTGCTAAAGATGATTTAGAAGTGAAAGATACCCCCGCTTCACCTGATAAGGAAAGTGAAACAGCTAAACTCAATCGATTATTAGGTGCGGTCATGCGATATTTATCAGATGATGAGCAAGAAGAAATAGATATAGAGTATCTTCTCGAAAACACCGAAGGGCTGAGGGATTGGTGGAGCGAATATAGGGAGCTTGACCGAAAACGGGTCGAAGAAGAAATTAAAAATTCCCTGACGGATCTATCCCTTGAAGAACTTGAAAACATCCGTGAACAAATCCGTACAAAGGCATAAAAAAAATCCCTGCATAGGGATTTCAGTTTGTAGAATGGGGTTCTGCCTAAAATTATAATTAAACTAGATTATCCTTCATGTTTTTACTGTAATCCTTATTGGACACTCCTGTCGAATTACTGGCTAGCCGCAACCGCTTTGATGTGGCTTGGCAGACAGTAGTCGGAAAGGGAATGGATTTCTGAAATCAACTAAAACGTTAATAAAAAAACGGCAGTCAAACTCGTTTTTTTTCAATTTGTCGTCTGAAATCCCTGCAGTGTGATTAACCAGATCATGCATGATTTTTATTCATACCCAAAGACTTTTGATGAATTTAACAATCATTCCCTTCATGCGGCACCATACATCCTCGTATTCAAACACCACACAAGGAACTTAGTTCTAGTTGATCGATCATGGAATCAACTAATGCATGCAATGGATTTAAAACTGTCTGTCCTGTCTGAAGTTCATATCTCCTTGCCGCTTCGACCATTGATAGTTGAGCTACAGACAGCCGTCTATTATCTTTTCTAAACTGGGATAGGTAATTCATGATTTCCTGATTATATTTTTCTCCCAATCCCTGCATAATGAATTCAAAGGCATCGTCGATAATGATGACTTCAAAATCCACAGTCCCATATTTTTCAGCATGTGCAGTTAAACGTTTGACCGTTCCTTCAACAGTGGCAGGGTTCGTGAATAATATCACTTGCGGTTGCTGCAATTGGCAAATTTGCTCAAAATATGGTTCATCGATTTTAATTATGGGCATGGGTAAAGATAGTTGTTCTTCGTTTAATAAAGCGATATAGTTTGTACAAGTTATCAGGATGGCATCCACTTTACATTCGGCAATCCATTCGACCTGTTGTTTAACCTTTTTTTGAGCATCCGAATAATTAAAATTTTCTTCCGTTGACACCCGTTGCATCAATCCTGGATCTACAAAATGAAGCCATTCAATATCGAATTTAGAGAATGCGTTTTCTATATATTCTATATTTGTATAGTGTGCATGCAAACAGCCTATCTTTTTTTTCATAAATCTCCCGCTTTCGTCAGTTAGTATTCTGATTATTCTAACACAAAAAACCGCGACACGTTGACCGATGGCAGCAAAAACGATGATTAACCATCTCCCTCCTGTTATATCGGGGTAAAAAGACTGCTTCTTTGAGCCAGATTGTTCAGTAGGTATGAATCGGGCTCTTGAGCATATATTTATCAAGGCGATAACAAGGGGGATCATCAAGAAACTGGAACATCAGTAACCAAATTGCTGCTCATTTAAAGTTTAAAGTAAAGTAAAGTAACGATTAAGAGAAACAAACCGAAGTCAGTTAAAAAACATTATATTAATTGCGATTCTTTTCCCTCCATTAGCGGTTTTATTGGCCGGTAAACCCATTCAGGCTGTGCTTAATTTGGTCCTCACACTATTTTTTTATGTCCCTGGATTAATTCATGCAATCCTAGTGGTGCATGACAAGAAAGCGGATAAACGAATGAAGCAGCAAGCAGCACTTATTGCTAAATCGAAACGAACGACTAAGTGATTTATGCAAACACCAATAACCCGAATGCAATTCGGGTTATTGTCAAAAGAATTCGTTTATTTGAATCTGTGCGTCTTTCTAACCCCTCTATGATAACAAGCGTCACATATTTGAAAACGTGAGTCATCAGGCAGCCTTTTTCCACAGCGCTTGCATTTTTTTTGATAATTCAACATTTCATCTTTTAACTGATCATGTACGCCATCACTGATTTCTTCACGGATACGCTCCCAATAAACAGCTTCCGTACGCTTACCCATCCGATATAAAAATAATAGATGAAGACCTATCGCCTTATAAGATAGCTCCAATTCCTCAAGATTCCTTGTCTTGATGACCGGTTCAGGAAGGTCACTGTTCTCGGCAATCGCTTCGACCGTTTCCAGCCACTGTCTGATCAGACTTGGTTCTTTTGCCGAAAAAGGAATATGCAGGAAACCATATAAATCCATCAAAGAAAAACGAGCTTCGATTTCTGTATCCCGTATTAGTTCGTAAAGCTCCCTTTCTTCCGATAGCGAAGCCTTTTTCGTGCCTTTAGGAGGCTCAAACCTCTCCCACATTTCGAAAAATGTCCCCAGGTCCCGGTAATATTTTTGAAAACGTTCAAATACAGCAGAGGTTGGGGCGATTGTAAAGGTTTGAACTGGCTCATCTACCTGTTCCAGCAACTTATTCATGATTTTGATTTCTGCTGTAAATGCTACCTTCCCAGTGTCATAAATCCCTTTTCTACCCGCTCTGCCTGCGATTTGCTTGATTTCTTGAGAAGTCAATCTTCTTCTTCGTGTCCCGTCGAATTTTTCATTTTCAAGAAAGACGATGCGGCGTATTGGCAAGTTCAATCCCATTCCAATCGCATCGGTGGCAACGACAACTGATGTTTGACCGCGGTTGAATAATTCTATTTGCCGTTTTCTATTTTCAGGAGGCATACTGCCGTATATCATGCTGACATTATGTCCACTCTCTTTAAGCCGGGATGCTGTTTCCAGAACCTGCCTCCTCGAAAAGCAAATGAGGGCATCCCCTTTTTTGGTATACTTCAGTCCAAACTCCTTTTGTTCCACCTCAAGCGGTATTTCCCGTCTGTATTCGTGAAGTTCTAAATCTGCTTCATTCAGAAGGTTCAGAAGCATCTTCTTGATATTATTGCTCCCAATTATGTGCACTTCTTTCGCATTAGCTTGCGTAATTGCCCTAAACCAAGAAAAGCCTCGATCTTTATCGGCAATCATTTGGGCTTCATCTATGACGATTACTTCATGGTAGTCTTTTTCATGAAACATTTCAACGGTACTGGAGACATGTTTAGCCCCCTCAATAGCCTTTTCTTCTTCACCGGTTTTTAATGAGCAGGGTACACCATCCGCATTTAATTTATCAAACACTTCAAGTGCAAGCAGTCTAAGTGGAGCCAGGTACATACCGCTTTCCGCTTGTTTCATTTTTTCCAGGGCCTTATGCGTCTTCCCTGTATTGGTCTCACCGATATGCAAAACATATCTAACCCTTTTTCCTAATGATGGAGTATAGGCCTTACCGATGATGTCATCGATCATCCTTTGTTCTTCTGCCCGCTTCCTGGCTTCTTCTGCCAATACTTCAGCTTTTCTTCTTTCTCTGTTCTCCACGTCTTTTTCAAAAATTTCTTCGTGCAATATTTCATTAAAAGGAATTCCTTCAAGCTTCAGTAAATCAGAAAGGTATTCTTCCTGAAGCTCATCAAAACAGGACTGAGACAAATCGGCCAATTCATCGCCTAATATACCTTGAAGGGAATCAATCGTCAGCCTTTCCCCATATGACTCCAAAAAATCATGATGCAGGGCGGCAGATAGATGGTTCAAGTATTTGTCAGGGGCTAATTTCATTATGAAATCCGAAACAAGCCTTTCATACCTGTAGTAGTAATTTTCATATTCATAACGGTTCCGGCCCCAACCGATTAACGAATGGATATCGCCTGTCAGCTCTTCGAAAAAGTCAGTGACCATTAGGTATTCGGCAGCTTGAAAGCCGCCCTCTTCAACCAATTGTTCTTCAAGCAAGTACGGATCGACATATTGGAATTTAGGCTTATTCTTAAGATCTTTTGCCAAAATACCGGCAATATAATACCTGACATGTAAATATAAAAGAAGGGAGTAATTTTCGAAAAATGAATTGGCCTCTTCTTGCAGCCTTGCGCGAATTTTCCAACGTTGCTTGGCAAGCCGCTGTTCTTCTTGTCTCCTAAAGAATTTCTCCCTTGCATTTTTATATCTCTTCTCCCAATCCTCTTGATTGTCGGCAAAGGTTTTTTTAATCCACGTTAAGCCATCAAATGGGCGATACTTCTTTAATTCGTTGCGGAACATGCTATTGATCAGCTTATGATCTGAACCTTCCGTTACAAATCCCCTTTCGCTTAAAAAAGCCTTTTTTTCCTTTCTGGGCACATCATTTGATGCTTTATTTATCCAAACATTAATCCAAATTTGCTCAATAAAAGTCGTCCTGTCTGATATATATGCTGAATAAGAAGGCATTGTCTCTTGATTCTCTAAATAAAAATCAATATCCTGGATGATTTTTTCTTTTGTATTCTCTATAGCAATAGGATATATACTTTCTAATTTTCCCATAGTGATCCCCTTTTGAATTATCCAATATGTACTTTATTACTTCCTTTTATCCTCCCCAAATTTTTGTTTAAAATGAGCTTGGTACATTCGTTTCATCATTTAAATTCATGAGCTCCGTTATCATGAGAGGCTGCAAAAATGTCAGGTTGCTTTACTTTCCAAGGTAAATATCAAAAATATGCCAAATATGCACATTAAAGTTACTCTCACCATTTCATTTACAGTATAATGCTATAAATACTGATTAGAATTTATGGATTATGAAGAGATACCCAGCCTTGGCCAGAATCGTTTTATAATCAGGAGAATTTAATGATATTAAAAAAAAGCCGAAAATAAAGTAAAGGTCCATTTTTCAACTTTCCCGATTACATGATTCATCCATAATACAATTCCAACCCCTTAATTGAGTTTAGAGGAAATCCCGGCAACTGTCACGATATTCAGATTACGCTTTTGTGTCTTTGCTTTGTGTATAAGGAATATCATTAGAAAACCTAAAAAGAATATAGATAAAAAAAGGAGCCTGAGAATGATTCAGCAAGATATCAACTATTATAAAAATTTTGATTCCTTCGCTAAAGAAGTATTAGCACTATTAGCTCAAACCATTGAGGTCAATACATTTTTCCTTTCTATAGTGACTCCCATCCAGAGTTTCATGATCAAGTCCTTCAATAGAAATGCAAAGTTAATTTGTGAAGGTGACATCCTTCCTTATAATATGGCTTATTGTAAATTAGTTGTTGAAAATGGCTTGGAACCACTCGTTATCCCGAATTTGGGGAAACATGAATTGACTAGCGGCCACCCTGCAACGAGGTTTATCGGGAATGGGTGTTTTATGGGAGCTCCCCTTATAAATGAGGGCGAAATCATTGGGACATTATGTGCATTCGACATTAATCCTTAT
This sequence comes from Bacillus sp. ISL-78, assembly GCF_018613455.1. Lineage (NCBI taxonomy): Bacteria > Bacillati > Bacillota > Bacilli > Caryophanales > Bacillaceae > Bacillus > Bacillus sp. ISL-78. The sequence continues at coordinate 9,950 of NZ_JAGGQC010000014.1, read as the reverse complement.
GTTTTTAAAGAATATGACCTAACCTTCATTAAGTCTATGGCAGCTCTGATTAGTCATGCCATCAATCTTGAAAAAGGGATTATCAGGGATCCTTTATCAGGTCTTTATAATCGGAACTTCATTTATAATTATTTTGATTATCATCAAGATAAAACGAACGATGAAATGGCGATTCTTTACATCGATCTTGACCATTTTAAATTTTTCAATGATTCCTTTGGACATGATACTGGTGACGGCGTCATCAAAAAGGCTGCCGAATGTTTTTTGCAAACCGTCCCCGAAGGCAGTCAGGTTGCTCGAATCGGTGGTGATGAATTCATTGTATTATTAAATCCTTCGCATTGTGAGGATTTAATGAAAAGCACCCAGCAAAACGCTGAATTATTATTGAACAGTTTATCCACCATGCCCATTACCATTAATGGAAATGATCATTTTATATCAGCTAGCATAGGAATTAGCTTTTATCCTCATCATGGTACGGAAATGGACTCACTTTTGAAAAAGGCGGACCGTTCCATGTATATGGCCAAAGAGTCTGGACGGAAAAATATTCAATACTTCCCCCCTGAGTGATCATGTAAAAATAAAAAAACCAGTTCTCCTTTAGGAGACTGGCTTTCTTTCACCTTAAAAAAATCCAACGTTTCGCTTTCAGCCTTTGCAAAAGCTTGAGCAGGTCGGCATTTGCCTTATGTATCCGTTTCTCGGATGGTGAAGCGGAGGGGACCGGGATGTTAACTCTCTCGGGCTTTTTGTTCATATTCTGAAAGACCCTTCCTATTCTTTGATTTTGAATAGTATATGCGGGTTAACCATTAAATATCATAAGGAAAGGAAAAACCCCTTCCTTCTTATAAAACATTTTTTAACCGGCTGAAGCGTGCAGCTTTTTCTTTTTGTTTCAGGATAATGCTTTCGTTCTGTTTCATCACTTTTTTAGTGTGGGGACTTAAACCTACATCGGGTATTTTAACCTGTGGTTTGATTACGGCAACTGACACGTCGTTGCCGGCTTTATCATAAATGCTCATTTATCCTTCACCACCTGGTTTTTGTTTTATGACCATATCGAACATCATGATTAATAAAGCTATCAATAAACAATCGACTTCTGAAACGAAGCTTTCTGATTTAACGTCAAGGATATAGGGTTCCATCAAGATACTAACAGGCTGCAAAGCCATTTTTTCTTCGTCATTATAATACGTATCTTCTCTTTCCAATGTAGCACGGATGGTACTGCCATTCAAGTTCGGATGCCCATTTATCACCAATTGCTTGTCCTGTTCCGTTTTGAAAGGAAGGATTTTCACGTTCATCCCTTCCTTTGCTGCATACGCTTGAAGGAGAATGCTCAAATAAGCCAAGTATTCCTTATTCGATTGATAATACTCAGGTATTCCTTCCTTCTTTAGGAGATGAAACATATTTTTGACCTTTTCCCTATTATCCGTTAAAAGTTTGTCACTTTCCGCAACCGCTTTCGTTGCATAGGACAGCTCGTTATCGCCAATCTTCGATATATACATGCTCAAGAACACAAACATATCAATCAGAATGAATACGATAGCCATGATCAAGAAATTTTTCCACTCATTAAAAATGCTCATCGGATAGAAATTCCAATAAATCAGTGCTCCCAGTATAAAAATGATATACCAGGTTTTTCGAATCGCTTCAATCCTTTTACTAACCTTGTCTTTATATTTCCAAGAAAGAATGACATAGGCTAATAAAGCAATAAATACTACCCATACAAAGACTCTGAAAAACATTAACAATCGATTTATCACCCTACCCTTCGGCTGCTACATTCCTTATCCCGTCCTCTATATTATTCATTATATATACCTCTATTCCCTGCCTGAGACGGGCGAAACTTAAACATTTGCCATAAGAAGAACTCTCCACCCAATGTGATTTTACAGATATCTTTATCATTCATCTTGTGGGACATCATAGTAAATAACCGTATAAATTCTATGTTATGATATGTAATAATAAAAGCGATGATTACTATTGGAGGAAGCTATCATGATGAAAATTATTAAGATCCTCATTTCTACTTTTATACTCTTGTTACTTTTCCTTAACCTCTATCCTCCGCTTGGAAGACGGACAACCAAAGATAAAGTTAGAAGTTTCACTACTAAAGAGAATTTTGCCAAAGGGAAATTCCAAAATCAGATTCCTGCCAGTCAAGCGATGAGTCTTAAACATACGTGTTCCATTTTACGTGATTTCATAAAACCTAATCCAAAGAGGAAGCCCGACAGTCCCATTGTAATTGGAACAAAAGAACCCGCTTCTAAGAATTCCAATAAAATCACCTGGTTTGGTCATTCTGCATTCATGTTGGAATTAGATGGGAAAACCATTTTAGTGGACCCCATGTTTGGCAAAGCACCCACTCCCTTTCCATGGTTCGGGAACAAGCGCTTTAGCGGGGAGCTGCCTTTTGATATCGATATGCTTCCTCCTATCGATACCGTCCTGCTCTCACATGATCACTACGATCACTTGGATTATTACTCGATAAAGAAATTAAAAGATAAGGTCAGTCAGTTCATTGTCCCACTCGGTGTCGGTGGACATCTAGAAAAATGGGGCGTTAAACAAGAACTGATTCAGGAACATAATTGGTGGGATGAAGCTTCATTCAAGGACTTGGAATTTATTTGTACGCCTGCAAGGCATTTCTCTGGTAGAAGTTTAGGCGGTGGCAATACGACACTATGGTGTTCTTGGATAATTAAAGGAAAACAAGACAAGGTATATTTCAGCGGCGATAGTGGTTATGGTAGCCATTTTAAAGAAATCGGCGAAAAATACGGTCCTTTTGATATAACTTTAATGGAATGCGGCCAATATGATGAACGTTGGTCAACCATCCATATGATTCCGGAAGAAACTGTTCAAGCACACATCGATGTAAAAGGAAAACGGATGATCCCCATTCATTGGGCAGGTTTCACATTGTCTTTCCATGACTGGACAGATCCGATAGAACGGGTAACAAAAGCGGCCAATGACCTGGGTGTCCAGGTCTGCACACCCCAAATAGGCGAACCGGTAGTTCTTGGTTCAACGGATTTCCCTCAAACAAGATGGTGGAAATGAAAAAGGTCCATTCCTATTGGGATGGACCTTTTTCATTCATTTACAATTTCCCTTCATTATATTCAAGATTCACTTTTATTGAATGCTCTCTCTTCACTCCAAAATAATTCGTGCCTATTACACCTAAAATGATTAGTATCGAACCCAATATATCATAGATCGTAAGCTTTTCATTTAGAATGAGAGCTCCTGCCGCAATCGTGACAACAGTGGAAAGATTGGCAAACACACTCATTTGCGACGCTTTTATTTTTGATAAAATCGTATTGGATAATAATGAAGTGACCAATGAAGCCAATATTCCCAAATACAAAATGGAACTGATGAATTCCATGCTCGACCATGGTGTAAAGAATTCCGCCATCGTACCTTGTTTTAAATGGGTAACGAGTGCAGCTGCATTAAAAATGACAAAGCCTGTTCCCATCATGAAAAAGGACATTTCACCTGGTGTATGGTTCCTGGCAAGTGAACGGGTCATCGTTGTATAACAAGCAGTTGCAATACAGGATAGCAGGATCAACACCATCCCAAGCATGTCGGAAAAATTGATGGTGCTCCCTTTCATCACAAAAATAAAAATGACCCCAACTACCGACAAGACAATCGAAAGTTTTTGATATAAAGATGTTTTCTCCTTAAGGAAGTATCCAGCTATCATCAATGTTAGAATCGGGGTGACGGCAGACAGAATTCCAGCATCGGTGGATTGCGAATACTTAAGTCCGAAAGTTTGAAAGGCAAAGAAAAGAGTAGGGAATAATAGAGAAAGCGGTACAAGACTTTTAATCGACTCCCAAGAATAGTTCACCTTAATTACTTTTACGGCGACGAGCAACAAAATTATGGCGAAAGAAACCGTGAACCGGAACGCCAAAGTATCAAGCGGATTCGATTCAGCAATCGCCATTTTCGTGAATAAGAAAGATAGGCCGACAATACTTGAATGAAATAGCGCTAACATGTATGCAAATGTTCGGGATTTCATGACTGCAACTCCTCAACTAGATTACTATATTCCTATTTAGGTATAGTACCCTTTGCATCTGCATTGCAACCCAAGTTAGAGGTAAAAAAACTGGTCTTTTTCTGGATATTTAACGAATTTGAGCCTATTACAATAATGTATGGTTGAATTGAATCTGAATGCATCTTATCGTAAGCAATATTAATCGACAATGACAGAGTTTTTTGGATAGGTTTCTTCTAATTCAATACGATTGTAGGCAATTGGTTCTTCAAAAGCGGTCTGGGCTTTCTGTTTTCTTTTCAAATACATACTGATGGCATAAACAACTGTGAAGTTTATCAATAAAGCAATTAAGCCAATATTAATATTCAAGAAATTCATCTGAGCCAGATGCATTCCTATGGCGAACAGATCCCCTGCAATGAGGCCCGCTGCAATACCTGCAGGTCTTATGGAGCGGAAAAAGAAAATCGATAATAATCCAGGCAAGAATTGCCCAAAACCATAATAGGCGGTGTTGATCAAGTTCAGCATCAAGCTTGGTGTCAGCAATGTTAACCCCATCGAACACAACAGGTAGAGAAGAACAATAAATTGGACCCATTTTCTTTGGGATTTTTCAGGAACATTACTTAGTAAATTCCTGGAAACTAAACTTCCAACCGCCAAGCTAGTTACGGCAAGTACTAAAATACCCGAGAGAGCTGCACCAGCAGCCACTAAACCAACTGCCCAAGGAGGAAGGATACTTGTTACTGTTGCCATGAAGGCATGGTTTGGATTGTCTAAATCAGGGATTGAAACAAGAGCAAAATATGAAGCTAGTATGAGAAAGGGATACATCAACATGTACAAGGGCATAAATCTTTGCGTGCGCTTAATCGTACCTTCTGACTTACTAGTGAATACGACAGCAACGATGATCGGCATGCAATAGAATGCTAATGCTTGAAAAAATATAGTGGTCATGCTGAAAACGACATCTTCCGATTTATCTATCGTAACCATCGCTCCATGTTGCTTAGCCAAATTGAATAGGTTTGACACTCCGTTAATTTCTTTTATAACCACTAACCCGGTGATTATGATCGCTAGAAGCATGATTATATCTTTAAGGATAGAAATGAATGCTGGAGCTTTCACACCAGAAATCGATATATAAATAAAGGCTAAACACCCTGAAACAATGACTGACAGTGTCGGCGATAAATTAAACCCCAAGGCGTTAAGCGCAACGACGAGTCCCTCAAATTGCAGCTGTCCCCAAGGAATCATAAAGAGCAATGCGGAAATTGCCACTACCAGTTCCAATCCTCTATGGGAATAATGCCCTTTGAAAATATCCGGCAGTGTCATTGCCCCGTATTTTTTCCCGGCTCTCCACATTAAAGGGCCCATATAATATCCAATGGGGTAAGCAAGAAGTATATAACCTAGAAACCAGATGCCATATCCAGGACCTTTGGCGTAAATTCCTCCTGGAAATCCAATCATTGTCCCTATACTATAAATTTCACCTACTGCGAGGAAGAATAGTAATATTCCACTGAATGATCGGCCCCCGACTAAATATTCCTCAACACCAACTTTCCCTTTACCACCCCGACTGTTCAATGCTATTCCAATTGATAAGAGTATAATAGATCCAAACACAATCGCCGCCATTATCCATTCCTCCTCATCTACCCCATCTTTTCATTTTTATATTGATGACGATCATAAATATGCCAAGATATACAAAGACAAAGGCTAGTCAGCGGAAACCATAAAAAAACCCAAAAATAAAGGATAGGTATTCCTAGTACACTGAAATCAAGTTTCGCAATAAAAGGGATGATACCAACAATGGCTATAAATGGAATGATCACACCTATGAATATACCAACTAATTTTCGGCGGGACATATTTCTCCACCTTTCCTTTTATAAGGTTATGATGCGTTCCTATCACATAATTTTCCAAGTTTAACAACTTTTTTCAATATATTAAACTCCAATCCTTCTGGTATACAACCTGGCCACTCACGATAGTGGCGAGAACTGGAATATCCTTAATTTCCAATGGATCGACCTTCAATGGATCTTCTGAAAGAATAACGAAGTCCGCTCTCTTTCCGATTTCGATACTTCCCGTATTCTTTTCGTCAAAATTAAGTTCCGCCCCCCATATCGTCATTGAGCGCAGTGCACTCTCAACGTCTATCCTTTGTTCAGGCCCTAATACTTCCCCTCCCATCGTAATGCGATTAACTGCAGCCCAAACTGAAAATAACGGTGAGATAGGTGTTACTGGACAATCGGTATGCACAGTAAATAGCAAGTTATTTAGAAGTGCGTCTCTTAAGGGGTTTATACTGTTGGCTCTTTCAGGCCCAAGAAACAGTTTTTTATGCCTGTCCCCCCAATAATAAACATGATTAATGAAAAATGAACCTGCTACGCCAAGCTTTTTCATTCGTTCTAAATCGGATTTAGTCACGGTTTGCAAATGTTCAATACGGTGGCGGTGATTGACGCGTGGATTTTTTTTCAGTGCAAATTCATAAGCATCTAATATGGAGCCAATGGCCCTATCCCCGTTTCCATGCGTTGTTATGCGAAACCCCCTTTTGTTTAAATCAAGAATTTCTTCATTAAATTCATTTTGTTCGTGTAATAAGTCTCCGGAAACACCAGGATTACAATGGTATGGCTGCCGCAATGCCGCTGTTAATCCTTGAATTGACCCATCTTGAAACAACTTAGCACTATCAAGACGAGCACGACCGCAGGACTTTTCAATAATTTCCAGATTAAGTTCATTAGCAGTATAATTTCCTAATTCATTTCCTTCCCGCAGGAGATTGTGCATGACCATCAAGCGCATTCGCAATGGATTTTTTCTTTCCGCGATTGCTTTAAGATGAGCTTCCAGTTCAACTATACCCATATTCAACCCTACACCGGCGTCAGTATTTGTAGTGATCCCTGTTTCTAAGTAATCCTTCGAGCCTTCGCTTAATAATGAAACCAATAAATCCAAAGACGGTGCCGGAATCTTCTTTTCAACCATATTCATGGCAGGCAGCTCATATAAAATACCATTCAGTTGTCCTGAACCATCCCGGCCTAGATGTCCACCAGGAGGGTCAAAAACAGTTTCATCCATTCCTGCCATTTTAAGGGCTGCAGAATTAACCACGCCGAAGTGTGCGGATACATGCCTGATGAAAACGGGATGATCAGGTACAACTGCATCCAATTCAGCACGGGTTGGGTGCCTTTTTTCTTTTAAAAGAGTATCATCATACCCAAAACCCAAAATCCAATTCTCTTTTTCAGTTTGTTTAGCCATGGAAAGAAGGCGGGCTTGTATATCTTCAATGTTTTGGTTAAGAGGCGAACTGCAATTTGCTTGTTTTCGGAACTGGGAGTACATCAATAAATGGTTGTGGGTGTCGATAAAGCCCGGAAGCAATGTTGCGCCTTTTAAATCGATAACTTGTGTCCGGCTGTTATATTCAATGGACGCGCGAGGTGGTTCCGCTTCAGTCCAGATTCCAATGATGATTCCATTACTTACTGCTACAGAACCTCCAATGCGACTTTTTTCATCCAATGTCAAAATGTTTGCGTTCGTTATCAAGAGATCCACCTGAAGCATAAAAATGCCTCCTTTAATGAGTTATTTAAAAAATAAAATAGTGATTAAGAAGTACTGACGTTTCCACACTATTAACATATTTACACGCAAAATTTTCTCTTGTCTCTTTCGAACAATAGTTTATTAACGTCATCGGAAATCAGTTGTATGTTTTACCAATCCTCTATACGTAATGACACTTCCGCTATTTATTTACCCCCTTCTATTAGATTGAAGTTGTTTTTATTGCCTTTATACCAACTCATCACAACGTCAGTACCACTTAATAGTGAATGATACACACAGCGTTTTAAAAAGTCAATAAGAAGTCAGAATATTCAGCTATTCTTTTCATCATACTTAAATGAAATTAATGGAAGAATCATTTTCATGCCTTAACGTCGATGTCCAGTTAATTTACTAACAACACTGTAAAGTATGATCATTTACCGTTTCATCTATGATAAAATTTCAACGAGGAAGCGAGGTATACATATATGTTAGTTACTATTGTAATTTTCGTTATGGCTGGGCTGGCGGAAATTGGCGGCGGTTACCTTATTTGGCTTTGGTTAAGAGAAGGTAAATCCATTTTTCTAGGTTTAGCCGGAGGTTTCGGGTTGGTGTTATATGGCATCATTGCGACACTTCAAACGTTCCCTACCTTTGGACGTGTATATGCTGCATATGGCGGGGTTTTCATTGTATTATCTGTTTTATGGGGATGGGGCATCGATAAGAAAACCCCTGATTTATATGATTGGATTGGAGCTATAATCTGTTTGGTCGGGGTTTCAGTCATTATATGGGGCCCTAGATAGTAAAAAAATCAAAGGGCCTTATGCCCTTTAATTTTTTTACCATCACCTCCATTTGTTGTTTTGACCGATTTTCATTTGAATATTTACATACAGTGATCCAGCTTGGGTGTACATCATATCAATTTCTTTTCCTGCCTGTTTGCCGTCAAATTGCTGAAGTTATCCTGTATGAACCAAATCGCCATCGCTGCAATGATGCATGGTAGGGCAAAAAAAATTGACTTGCAATGACAACCTCATATCCAGCAGGACCCCATAGAAAGCAGGAGCGAGTATTCCGCCAATTCTGCCGATACCCAATGCCCAGCCAACACCTGTAGACCGGATTTCATTCGGATAATACTGGGATACATATGCATTCGTTACCCAATCAGTATATACAGCATGAACATGCTTGGCTAGAAGCTCAGCATCGTGAGGGTAATGAATCCAATGAGCAAGAAAGTAGCCAGAATCTTCTTGGACCTATATCTGTCTACAAGCTTCCCTCCAACGATCGCCCCAAAAACTGCACCAAGGTTCAATACGACCAAGAATGTCAGGCTTGAACCTAATTCATATCCTGCTCCTCCCATGATTTTTGGCAGCACTGTACTTAAACCATACATTACGAACAAACACATGAAAAATGCAATCTAGAACATGAGGGTGCTCAAAGTCCTGCCATTTTTGAACAACCGCTTAACTGGAGACCCCTTCATTTCACTTTTGAGTTGCTCCTGAAGGACAAAATGATCCTTCATGGTGTATTTCCCGTCTGCCTTCACTTGATTAAGAACGCTCACCAATTTGCTTTTCTTGTTTTTTGTCATGAAAAAATTTATTGACTCAGGCAGCAATTTATATAGTATGGGCATCAAGATTAATGGGAGTGCACCAAGCCAAACCACTGCCCGCCAACAAAGTTCGGAATCAGGTACATCGCACCCAATGAAGCGATCAAGGATGGCAGAAACGTCCCAAGCATGAACATATCATACCCGTCACAGATGATGATAAAGATACAACATAATAAAATTTGTAAATGTTCTGCTTATCCTTTTGACATAGTCTTAGGGAAGTCTCTATTTTTTTGGCCGAGCTAACATTTAATGACATCTGATATTGTAGCAAAAAGATAGATTATACATATATAGAACAAAGTTCACTATATATTAATTTAGTTTTTAGAATATTGTCAATAATTAAAGTCAATTAGCCATTTTATTCAACAAAAAAACCCTCTTATCAAAGAGGATTTCAGACTGTAGACAAACTCGATTTTCATCGAGTTTGTCTATTTTTATGGCTTGTACAATTTGGACGTTGATTTCCACTCCAGGCACTCGCTTTCCGCGGGCGGTCGGGGAGCCTCCTCGGCTTTCGCCTGCGGGGTCTCCCCTAGACGCGCATTTCCCGCAGGAGTCTCGTAC
>NZ_JAGGQC010000013.1:212466-381675 GCF_018613455.1 Bacillus sp. ISL-78 | reverse complement strand
ATTGGCAGCCAAATGGCGATGACAGAGAAGTAGTTGCCCTTATACTGTTTTCCTTAAATGCTCTCTCAAATAAATTCAAGAACAGTATAAAGAAAACTCTTCGATTGGCGAAGCCGAAGGGATGTTCGTCAATTTGGAGTTTTCACTCTTGAATTGGGGTGTTTATTCGTCAATTTCGAGATTTCACTCATGAATTGGGATTTCCACTCGTGAATCGATACTTTTATTCGTGAATTTGAAGATTTTACTTAGGAATTGGAGTTTTACTCGTGAATTTCGGGCTTTTACTCGTGAGTTTTGCGTATTTACTCGTGAGTTTTGAGCTTTTACTCGTGAATTTGAAGGTTTTACTCGTGAATTTTTGCGTTCTCGTAAATTCGCAGCTTTCACTCGTTCATTTCTTTTGGGAGAAACAAGCAATATGAGTTGCCTTTATTTGTTTTTCTTTAATATTCCCCTTCCAGAAACAAAAAAAAGACGGGATTCCTTTTTACAAAAGGAATCCCGTCTTTTTAATTACAAATTATTTTGCAGCGCTGTAACGTTTTGCAACTTCATCCCAGTTTACAACATTCCAGAAAGAATTGATGTATTCAGGACGGCGGTTTTGGTAGTTTAAGTAGTAAGCATGCTCCCAAACGTCCAATCCAAGTAGCGGTGTTTTACCTTCTGATAATGGATTGTCTTGGTTAGGTGTACTTGTTACTTCCAACTCGCCATTGTTGACTGCAAGCCAAGCCCAGCCAGATCCGAAACGAGTAGTAGCAGCTTTAGCGAACTCTTCTTTAAAGCTGTCAAAGCTTCCGAATTTTGAAGTGATGGCATCCGCTAATTCACCAGTTGGTTGTCCGCCGCCGTTAGGTGAAAGGATTTCCCAGAATAAAGTGTGGTTAGCGTGTCCGCCACCATTGTTGCGTACAGCTGTACGAACAGCTTCAGGTACCGCGTCAAGGTTAGCGACGATTTCTTCTACGCTTTTGCTTAGAAGTTCTTGGTTGCCTTCAAGCGCATTGTTCAGGTTTGTCACATATGTGTTGTGATGTTTAGTGTGGTGAATGTTCATTGTTTCTTTGTCGATGTGTGGTTCTAATGCATCATATGCATACGGTAATTGTGGAAGTTCAAAAGCCATAATAAAATTCCTCCCTATGTAAGCTGTTTTTTTGAGGGCTTCAGTTCTCGAAAGATACCTAAAGCTCGCTAGCAATAGAGTATCAAATTTTTGTAACCGTTTCAAACCATATGCCTCAATTTTTCATTTTTCGATTAATTTTCCTATGAGAATACCACGAATATAAAATATCCTATCATCAGAAGCTGAATGATGCCTTTTGTGATTACGCTGCTTATAAAGCCTACAACGGAACCAAGGCCGATTTTGGAAGCAGTAACAGGGTCTTGTTTATGTACCAGGATCTCTGCCAGGAATGCCCCGATGAACGGACCTATCAGAATTCCTACGAATGGAATCACGAATGGCCCGACCAGGAGCCCAATCGTACTGCCCCATATCCCCGCTTTCGTGCCGCCATACTTTTTGACCCCGACCATGTTGGCAATATAATCGGCTGCAAATAAAAGGATGACGAATAAAATTTGGACCGTCCAGAAAAACCAGCCAAAAGGTTCAAAAGAATAAAAAAGTCCATATAACAATATTCCGCCAAAAATGAACAAAACACTTGGGATGATCGGAAAAATCAGACCGACAAATCCCATTATGAACATGAGGGTGATTATTATCCAAAATAGTGTGTCCATATCTCAAAATCCCCTTTGTCATTTAATTTATAAATTGGTTTATCTCTCCATAATTACCTCATTACTGTTGTTTGAAACCAATGAAGTTGAATACAGGTTGTTTTATTTTTCCCATATAGTTAAAATTGGTTAGAATCTTATATAGATAGGTGCTGAAAACATTGAACATATTCAAACAACTATGGGTTAGCATATTTTCCCCTAAAGATATTGCTTCCTTTCAAAACCAAGGTATCGGGAAAACGATTTTATACGTTTTCTTTATAAGTCTCATCGCCTTTCTCCCTTCAGCTTTTTATTTCGGTACAATGATAGTTGACGGGATAGATGCCATGCACGAAACAGTATCCGAAGACTTACCGGCATTTGAAATCAAAAATGGCACGTTGACGACTGAAGAAGATGAGCCATTTAGCCTGAATAAAAACGGATATCAAATTTTTGTGGATGGCACGGGAGCCTTGACCCCGGAAAAGGTAGCTGCAGAAGCTGATGAGGCTGTCGCACTTTTGAAGTCTGACCTGGTTTTCGTATCCGGAGGCAATGTGCAATCCTCTCCTTATTCAGTTTTGGAGGGAGATAATCAGGAAATATCCACTTGGCTTGATTCAGTTGAATCTGTGCTGCCGATCATTATTCCATTGCTTCTACTCATATTATACCTGTTTACTGCTAGCGGAATCTTCATTAAAGTGACAATCATTGCTGCATTTGGTCTTTTTTTCAAAAATGCTCTTAGCCGTCCACTTTCGTATAGGCATCTTTGGAGAATTAGTGCATACAGCATAACTCTTGCCACTGTATTCTTCACCATCATGGATGCTTTTCAAGCGATTGTACCATTCGCTTCCATTATTAGCTGGTTTGTTACATTAATGATGTTATATTTATCCATTAAAGAAACATCAGCCAATAAGATGGGAAATTGAGGTTAAATAAGATCCGGACCAACCTCGGTCCGGATCTTTTTGCTTTTGCACAAAACTGGGCAATCATTGCCATTACCTCATATGACTACAGTCATCATTTTTTATATCTACTTAATTCGACAAAATACTCACCAGGTTATTACTATACTTATGATTGAAATAGTATTTAAGAGGTGATAGACGTGAAGGAGAGTCATATTGATGTACAGTGGTTGTTACTCATATTGGAGGCAAAAAATAGTGGTCTGACACAAAAGGAAATTCGCTCCTTTCTCAGCAATCAATCAAATAATAAGGATGTTACTCAACTGAAATAGACAATTTGAATGGCCACTCTTACATTCCATTGAAAAATCGCCCATTTTTAGGCATATTTTTTGCCCACTCCAAGTATAGATGAATTAAAGACATGCTTGGGAGGATGGAAAATTGAAACGGCTTCTGATTTTTATCTCATTCTGTTTCACTTTATTTATTATTTATTTTGATTTGACTACGGGTACCCTGCCGGCTTCCCATCCACCTGCCTCTACAGGCGAACCGGCCGTGCCGGCCAGCCAGCCTGCATCCGCACCGTCTGCCGCTTATAAAGAAATCACCATGCAACCCGGGGATACCTTACTCTCCATCGTTGAAAAGGAAAAAGGCGAATCCAATCACCCAATTGAAACGATCATCACTGACTTTCAAAGTTTGAATGAAGGATTGAGGCCAGAAAATATGCAGATTGGCAAAACATATAAAATTCCCGTTTATAAATAACTTTCAAATGGGAATTTATGCCTTCACAAATACACTAAAGGGGATTTCCAACAACCAAATATATCCTGAAATAGGAAGTGTCACTTATTGAAAAAAGATTATGCGTCCTATTTCCTTGTCAAGCGGTAAGTACATTGATACAATATTTCAGAGAAACAAATTAAAAATCAAAACTGATTTTTTCCTAAAGGAGAGAATTCCACTTGAGTGAAATCATACATCGCACCAAAACGCGGCCAATTAAAGTCGGAAACTTAACGATTGGCGGCAATAATGAAGTTATAGTACAAAGCATGACAACGACAAAAACACATGATGTTGAAGCAACGGTTGCAGAAATCCTTCGTCTTGAAGAGGCGGGATGTCAAATCGTACGCGTCGCCTGTCCGGATGAAAGGGCAGCTGACGCAATCTCTGAGATAAAAAAACGGATAAACATCCCTCTTGTAGTCGATATTCATTTCGATTACAAACTTGCTTTGAAGGCAATCGAAGGCGGAGCGGATAAAATCAGGATAAACCCTGGTAATATCGGACGCCGTGAAAAGGTTGAAGCAGTCGTGAAAGCTGCTAAGGCCAAAGGAATACCAATCCGCATCGGCGTCAATGCTGGTTCTCTAGAGAAGAAAATCCTCGAGAAATATGGCTACCCGACTGCTGATGGAATGGTGGAAAGTGCTTTACACCATATCAAGATCCTAGAAGATCTGGATTTTCATGATATTATCGTTTCGATGAAAGCTTCCGATGTGAATTTAGCAATCGAGGCATATGAAAAAGCTTCAAAAGCATTCGATTATCCTTTACATCTTGGGATCACGGAATCAGGTACACTGTTCTCCGGAACCGTAAAAAGCGCTGCCGGACTAGGTGCCATCCTAAGTCAGGGTATCGGAAGCACGATTCGTGTTTCCTTAAGTGCCGATCCTGTCGAAGAGGTGAAGGTGGCAAGGGAGCTTCTAAAAGTATTCGGCCTTGCTTCCAACATGGCCACTTTAATTTCCTGCCCAACTTGCGGTCGAATCGAGATTGATTTGATTTCCATCGCCAATGAAGTTGAAGAGTACATCCAGACGGTTAAAGCGCCAATCAAGGTATCAGTGCTTGGTTGTGCGGTAAACGGCCCTGGAGAAGCCCGTGAGGCTGATATCGGCATAGCCGGCGCCCGCGGTGAAGGTTTACTGTTTAGAAAAGGTCAAATCGTACGTAAAGTGCCTGAAGAGACGATGGTCGAGGAACTGAAAAAGGAAATTGACAAAATCGCTGAAGAGTACTATGAAAAACAAAGAGCCGAAGCTGCTGCTGCAGCTTTACTAAATAAATAAAACAAAGAATCCCGAATTTTCATCATCGGGATTTTTTGTTTTTTTACCATTTGAAAAACCCTTTGATGTAATGACATCAAAGGGTTTAATGATGCTTAAAAGAACGGCGCGATAAATATGCCAACGATGATGGAAACAGCACCTATGCCGATGGCCCAAGTACCCAGGTTCGATCCCCGGCTTCTGGCCACTATTCCTACAATGATACCTACAATCCCTAAAAGGAAAGGCATCATGAATAACGATAAAATGGAGATGATCAATGCTATGACACCAATCGCTTTTCCTCTTGATGCCACTCCCCCTAAACCATTATCCTCTGCAGGCTCATCAGTTTCATATGACCTGATTCGCTGAGGCGGTGTGGAAATCTCGGCAGACGTTTCTTCCTGATACCGGTTATCCAAACTGGTTATGGTCCCACGGCTCTCATATCGTCTGTCATCTTCAGGTGTATCTTCATTATAATACCGCTCATGATGCTGATCATCCACAACGGATGGTTCACTGCCCTCTTTCGCCAATTGCATTTCATCGTCAATACTGGAGTATTGATCTTTTTCCATTCGTGCATCCCTCACTTTCGTTTGTGAAGCATTTATAGTGTATGTAAAAATCGCAGGAACCCATCGTGAAAATGGTTTCATGTCTTGGAAATAAATACGGGTTTTTACCAAAGCTATGATGGGATATGTTACACTATTACAAGTATTGAAAATGAGGAGAGATTCATCATGAAAAAACGTTTTGGCATCGATATAGACGGGACTGTCACAAGACCTGATTCCATGGTTCCCTTTTTAAATAAAGCATTTCAACTGAATTTAGCTTATGAAGACATAACCGAATATGACTTATTGCCTTTCGTGAATGTTCCTAAAGAGGATTTCACTAAATGGTTCATCGAGACCGAGCCGCTCATCTATTCCGAATCATTATTGGCTGAGGGTGCGAAAGATGTATTGGAAAAATGGACAGAACAAGCCAACCTTTATTTCATCAGTGCCAGGAGCTCCCGTTTATTGGATGTAACGAAGAATTGGTTCACGAACAATCAAGTCCTATATGATCATATAGAGCTTGTAGGCTCACACGATAAGATTGCTGCAGCCAAAAAATTCGAAGTCGATCTCTTTTTGGAGGACAAGCACGATAATGCAGTGGCGATTTCAGAAGAGTGTAAAATACCCGTGATTTTATTTAATACCCCTTACAACCAAGATCCCGTGCCTGAAAGGGTGATTCGGGTCAACAATTGGCAAGAAGCCTCTGCCTGGGTGAATCAATGGCTGTCAGGGGAACCGGCAACTGTAAAATGAGACAAGAAAAAACCATTGACTTGAGGTCAATGGTTTTTATGCTTCCAAAGATACGCTACATGCAGGACAGCGTCCGTAAATTTCAAATTTATGCCCCGAAACATCGTAGTCCTTCAAGCTTTCCTGAAGTTCCTGCATCGGGCACAATTCAATTTCTTTCGTTTTTCCACAGTTCAAACAGATGAAGTGGTGATGGTGGGAAGAATGACCGCATGTAAAACGAAATCGCTTTTCCCCTTCCAACTCGGTCGCTTCAAAGATGCCCAGTTCGACAAATAATGAAAGATTTCTGTAAATCGTATCGAAGCTTAAACCTGGATAATCCTGTTTCATATTCTCCAATACATCTTTGGCCGTTAAATATTTATCGCTGGAAGAGAAAAGCTGAAGCATTTCTTCCCTCTTTCCTGTATGCTTAAAGCCTTTATCTTTTAAAAGTTGCATGGCAGTAGTTACGTTCAAAATACATCACCCCATCTATCGATTTTTCCACTTATCAAACAAAATTGACAAGATGAGAATTAGTACAGCTATTATTACAATGGTCCCACCGGGAGCGAGGTCAAGGTTGTATGATAAGAATAATCCGCCTATGACGGAAACCTCACCGAATAATACTGAATAACCAATCATCTGCTTAAAGCCCTTAGCAAAGCGGAGACTGGCTGCTACCGGGAGCGTCATGAGCGAAGAAACAAGTAATATGCCAATGATTTTCATGGAAGCGGCAATAACCAATGCGACCATGACGATAAAAATGAAATGAATCGCTTTATAAGGGATTCCAGACGCTTTGGCATGCTCTTCATCAAATGATAACAGAAATAATTCTTTATACAATAAAGTGAGCATCAAGGCTACGACTAGCCCCACTGCCAAAATGACGTACATGTCCGCCCGGCTGACGGCACTGACACTGCCGAATAAATAACCATATAAATCGGTATTGAAACCATCAGCAATGGATATGAAGATGACACTAAGACCCATGCCTCCGGACATAATGATCGGGATTGCAAGCTCTTGGTAATGCTTGTACACCCCTCTTAATTTTTCAATGAATAATGAACCACCTACAGAAAACGCCATTCCAATATAAAGTGGATTCAATCCTGCTAAAGATAGAAAGCTCTTCTGCAGCAATAAACTGAACGCTATACCAGCAAGCGCTACATGACTGAGCGCATCGGAAATCATCGACATCCGCCTTACCACGACAAAAACGCCCACTAATGGCGCAATCGCTCCGATGATTATTCCGGTCAAGAATGCGTTCTGCAAAAATTCAAATTGCAATATCCCAGATATCATTGGGCTATCCTCCAAAACTTATTAATGATCATGATTTAAAAATTGGACTCCATGTCCATAAATGGACGAGAGTTCACCTTCATCCAACTCATTATATTCACAGGCATCCCCATGAAAATGAAGCTTTTTATTCAAGCAGGCGACATGTGTGACTTTATCGGTCACAGTACCAACATCATGGGTTACTAAAATCAGGGTTATTCCTAATTTTTTATTCAACATCTCAAGCATTTCATAAAATTGGTGGACGTTTTTTGAATCAACGCCAACAGTGGGCTCATCCAATATCATCAATTCCGGCTCGCTGACCAGTGAACGGGCAATGAATACCCTCTGCTGCTGGCCTCCGGACAATTCCCCGATATTGCGGTTTTGATATTCCAGCATGTCCACTGATTCCAGAGCCTTCTTAACCCTTTGCTTATCCTCTTTGCCAGCGAACTTAAATAAGCCTATTTTTTTGGTCAAACCGCTCTGAACCACCTCAAATACAGTGGCAGGGAATCCTGAGTTGAAAGAATTCGCCTTTTGGGAAACGAACCCGACCTTTTGCCAATCTTTAAAGCGCCGAATGTCTTCCCCGAATAATTCAATTTTCCCCTTTTGGAGCTTGAACAGACCAAGCAGCAACTTCAAGAGCGTTGATTTACCGGATCCATTCGGCCCGACGATAGCTAGGAATGCCCCTCTGGGAATCTCAAGCGAAACATGTTCCAGCACCAGATCTTTTGTATATTTGTAAGATATATCTTCAAATTTAACTATGGGGTTTACTACATTATCCAAAGAGATCACCTTTTTTTTAAGAATCATTACGATTAACAATCGTTAGTATAAATCAAAGAAGTCCAGATGTAAAGAATCCGGTTCTCCGAACAAGTGCCTTGGATCACAAAAAAAATAGTATCTGAACCAATTTCGTAATCAAACAAAGTTTCATGTTCACATACGTCCACTTCCTTCATATGTTTTAACAAAGGAGGAGATCGTTTGAAATTATTTGAAATGATGGTCAATCATAAAATCAACAGTATACGCCCAGATGAACTGCTTTCACTTGCTAAACAGCATAAGGTTGCACTCACCCAAAAACAAGCACAGGATATTACTGCACTTCTAGCCGGTAAAAATATTAACATTTTTGATATACGTCAAAGACAGAACGTACTTGGTCAAATTACAAAAGTTGCCGGAGCAAGCACGGCCAGGGAAATAGAATCCCTCTTCAACAACCTTACATCCAATTTTTAAAGATTCTAAGCCTTCTGGCGACAGTCTTTATTTGAGCATACTTAATCCAAATGCAAAATGAAAGGACGATTCATCTTCATATCGATGAATCGTCCCTTTCTATTTGTGATTATTGGAATTTGATCTTTTCCAATAAATCTTCTTCAAATTGTTTATTCTTGAACATATCAATTTCGAATTTATATGGGGCCTTTTTATCTTTTTTGTCTTCCCCTACATAAGGTGTTTCCAGGATTTTAGGAACAGAGCTTAATTGCGGATGGTGGACAATATCATTCAAAGCCTTAAAACCAATATGACCGAAACCAATGTTTTCATGGCGGTCCTTACGCGTGCCGCGTTCGTTTTTGCTATCGTTTATGTGAAGCACCTTGATTCGGTCAACACCGACCACTTTATCAAATTCATTCAGTACTCCATCAAAATCCTCGATGATATTATATCCGGCATCGTGAGTATGGCAAGTATCGAAGCAAACCGATAATTTTTCATTATGGGTCACACCATCAATGATCATCGCAAGCTCTTCGAAAGACCTGCCACATTCGGAACCCTTACCCGCCATCGTTTCAAGGGCAATCTGAACTTTATCGTCGGCAGTCAGCACTTCATTCAAACCTTCGATGATTCTTTTGATTCCCAGTTCGCTGCCAGCACCAACATGCGCACCTGGATGAAGTACGATCTGCCTTGCGCCAATCGCTTCGGTCCGATCGATTTCGCTGCGTAAGAAGTTGACTCCAAGTTCGTATGTGGCTGGATTCGTGGTATTTCCTATATTTATGATATACGGAGCATGGACGACGATATCACTGATTCCGTTTTCCTCCATATGCAATCTTCCGGCTTCGATATTTAAATCCTCGATTTTTTTACGTCTTGTGTTTTGAGGGGCCCCTGTATAGATCATGAATGTATTGGAGCCATACGAAGCCGCTTCCTGACTCGCAGCAAGAAGCATACCTTTCCCGCTCATTGAAACATGCGATCCAATCTTCAGCATCTGATTTCTCCCCTATTTCTTTCTCTGTATGCGACGTTCGCGTTTTTTAAAGTTTTCCACATCTCGTTGAATTTTCTTCTTGTATCCTGGCTTGACTTTAGTTGGCTTCTTAATGTGCCTGCTCGCTTTAACATCGATATCAGATTTTTGTTTTTTACGGTTTTTCCGTTTATTACGCTCGTCGATATCAACCCAATCACCGTTTTGGATATCGGCATCACGGAACTCGATGCCCATTTTTTCAAGGCGGTTCAATGCATCTTCATCAGAAGTATCGTAAATGGTAGTGGCAATGCCTGAATATCCTGCACGAGCCGTCCTTCCCGTCCTATGGATATAAAAATCCAAATCTGAAGGCAATTCATAGTTAATGATATGACTTACACCTTCAATATCGATTCCACGGGAAGCCAGATCAGTCGCAACGATGAATTGATACTCCAAATCATTTATTTGCTTCATCATTTTTTTACGCTCACGAGGCGTTAAATCCCCATGAATACGGCCGACATTCAACCCTTTTTCGATCAGGGAATTAGCCACATGGTCCGCCATTTTCTTTGTGTTCGTGAAAATAATCGCCAAATATGGATTATAACGAACGATGATGTCATGAAGTAACTGCTCTTTGTTCCGGTGGCGAAGCGGTACGAGAACATGTTCGATTTTCGAAGCGGTCGCCTGCTTGGGATTCACCTGAACATACTTTGGATTCTCCATATATTTATTCAAAAACGGCTTCAATTTTTCTGGGATGGTTGCCGAAAAGACAAGCATTTGAATTTTTTCAGCCATACGTGATGCAAATAAATCGACATCTTCTATGAATCCCATGTCTAGCATAAGATCCGCTTCATCGACCACAAGCATTTTTGCTGTATACACCTGTAATGCCTGGGCTTCAACCAAGTCCTTGATCCGGCCCGGCGTACCAATTACCAATTGCGGCTGTGTCTTCAATTTATCGATCATTCGCTGCTTATCAGTACCACCGATGAAACAACGGACTTGAATCTGCTCATCCTCAGGGAAATGGTCAGCAATTTTCAAAGCTTCTTTGTAGATTTGGTTCGCTAACTCACGGGTTGGTGCGGAAATAATCGCTTGTACCTCATTTTTGCCAGCATCAAGCCTGTTCATGATCGGCAGCAAATAGGAATGTGTCTTTCCTGTACCTGTCTGCGACTGTCCAATTAAGCTACTTCCCTTTAAAAGCGACGGAAGCACGCGCTCTTGAATTTCCGTCGGCTTATCGAACCCTAAAGTACGAACCGCATCTAGAATGTAGCTTTTCAAATTAAATCGTTCAAATTGATTTTGTTTCATCAAAAAACCCCTTTATCCTGTCAGTCATAAGACATGTCCTGTTATTATAATAAATTTTACACAAAAAGCGCAAGCGCCTGGGTTGCTCGTGAAGAAAATAGGGATTGTCCCATAAGGCGCTTTTTGCCTTGTGAGGGCAATCCTCTTTTTCACATCGAGCTAGGCGCTTGAAGCTGGATTACACAAAAAGCGCAAGCGCCTGGGCTGCTCGTGAAGAAAATAGGGATTGTCCCATAATGGGCATGACACCCACCTTTTTCGATGTGTCCCATTTACTTAAATATCACTAAAGCGCATGCGCTGAGGTTAGTTCTCTTAAAATGGACTCTTGCAAATGAAAAGCCCCTGTCCTGGTCATAGCGTATCCCCCGCAGACATGGAGCTAAAAGACTACCGTTACCATCTTACCTTCTTTCCGGTTACTTCACAACTGCCCAGTCACTCTTTCCTCAAACCTTTTTTGTCGAGTTGCATAATTTATATAGAAGATTACACCAGCATATAATATTCTTAGGAGGTGAAACCTATGTTCCCAAATAGAAATCGTCAACCCGGACCCGGTTTTCCGCCACCCAATGGTCTAAGGAGGCAGCAGCCCCCTTCTCCATTCAGGCAGTCACCGCAAATTCCCCAACCTTATCAGCAGATGTATCACCCGATGATTCCAAACAGACCGCAGGTGCCACATGGACCTCAAGGTTTCCGCGGCCCTTTCAACCAACAGCAGCGGCAGGAAATGCCGCCAGCAAAGAAAGAAGGGTTATTGTCAAAAATACTCGGTAAGTCGAAACAAAAAGCAGGTTCTCCGAATTTGTTTGCGCCAGCGGGTTCCACTAACCAAAGTTCTTCAAGAAGCAGCGGAGGCGGTATCTTAGAAACATTAAAAAACCCCGAAACCCTTAATAATATGCTTTCCAACACGCAAAAAGTGTTGCAAGCGGCGGAACAATTCACGCCTATGGTGGAACAATACGGTCCAGTGATTAAAAACCTGCCTTCCATGTGGAAAGTTTTCCGAAGCATATCATCAGCCGATGAGACCAAGGACGACGGAGCTTCCGTTGAAAGCGGGCCCGCGGTTGGGGCACAAGAAAACAGTGAGGTAAAATCGGTTTCGAAGAAAAAAGAAAAAGCTATAGAAGGTAACCCCACTACCCCAGTTCGTCCCGAAACCAAAAGGAAACGAACCTCAGGTCCCAAGCTTTATATTTAAAGGCTACAAAAAATTTACCAATAACTGATTTTATGTAAATATGATGTTTTGTAATATCATCTATGGTCTTATATAATAGAAAGGTATAAAAAGTGAGAGTTTCTTGCCTTGAAGGAGGACACATAGATGAAAGTGATTAAAATTTCCCCGCGCGGCTATTGTTATGGCGTTGTCGATGCCATGGTCATCGCCCGAAATGCGGCTTTAGATAAAACCTTGCCACGTCCCATTTACATTTTAGGTATGATCGTGCATAACAAACATGTGACGGATGCGTTCGAAGAAGAAGGCATCATCACGTTGGACGGCAGCAACCGCAACGATATCATCGAACAGGTGGACAGCGGAACCGTCATCTTTACTGCTCACGGCGTTTCACCTGAGATCAGGAAGATCGCTGAGAAAAAAGGGCTTGTGACACTTGATGCAACATGTCCCGATGTTACCGCAACACATGACTTAATACGGGAAAAACAAGCGGAAGGCTATCAAATCATTTATATTGGCAAAAAAGGCCATCCGGAACCTGAGGGTGCTGTCGGAGTTGCTCCCGATGTCGTTCACCTGGTTCAAAAGGATGAAGATGTTGAAGCCTTGACTTTGAATAGTGAAAAGATCATCGTCACCAATCAAACAACGATGAGCCAATGGGATGTTTTGGATATCATGGATAAGGTCAAGGAAAAGTTTCCACATGCCGAAGTCCATAAGGAAATTTGCTTAGCGACACAGGTTCGCCAAGAAGCCGTTGCCGAGCAAGCTGGCGAAGCTGATGTTTTAATCGTTGTCGGAGATCCTAAGAGTAATAATTCAAACCGGCTTGCACAAGTGTCCCAAGAGATTGCCGGGACGAGAGCTTATCGAATCGCTGACATTTCCGAGCTGAACCTTGAATGGCTAAAAGATGCAGAAACGGTTGCCGTCACTTCCGGGGCTTCTACACCAACTCCGATCACGAAGGAAGTTATCGCATTTCTAGAACAATATGAAGCAAATGATGAATCCACTTGGAATACCGAAAAGAAAACGCCATTGCATAAAATTTTACCTAAGATTAAGGTGAAGAAATGATTGCACAAATACAAAGGCAGCCACTAAGGCTGCCTTTTTCGTGTTATCAAATGAAGCGGAATGGGTCTGTATTCAGCCTGGATGGAATGAATTCCACACCGTAATTCTTTTCGCGGCACGTTTTTTCAAGGAATCGTGCCACCCCTTTTTTCATCACCTTTTCAACATTATGGCCGGGATCGACGATATTCAGTCCAATCATCATCGCGTCATGGGCTGTATGGTAATACATATCACCTGTAACGTAAACATCGGCACCCTTGAATTTTGCTGTCGTAAAGTATTTATTGCCGTCTCCGCCCAAAACGGCCACTTTTTTTATCGGGCTTTGCAGATCTCCAACGACACGCACCTTTTCAACATCGAGTGTCCGCTTCACATGTTCGGAAAATTGTTCAAGCGTCATTTCTTCGGCAAGTACACCAATTTTTCCTAAGCCAAGTGACTCCCCTTTATTCTCCAGTTTATATATATCGTGAGCAACCTCTTCATATGGATGGGCTTTAATCATCGCAGCTAGCACTTTCTTCTCGATATTTTCCGGGAATATCGTTTCAATCCGCATTTCAGCTACTTCTTCAAGCCTTCCTTCAGAGCCGATAACCGGTTCACTGCCTTCACCTGGCAAGAAGCGTCCGGTACCTTCCCCCGAAAACGAACAATTGCTGTAGTTCCCGATCGCTCCGGCCCCCGCCTTGCCCAGGGCTTCCCTCACCTTTTGTTCGTCGGTCTTTGGAACATATACGACCAATTTCTTAAGAGCTGTCTCATAGGTTGGAATCAATACCTCTGTGTCCTGCAATTGAAGCGCTTCGGCAAGTAAATCATTCACTCCGCCCTTAGCAACATCCAAATTGGTATGTGCAGCGTACACAGCGATATCATGTTTGATCAGCTTTTCGATGATGCGGCCTCCAGCAGTGGTTGTATCGATCCTTTTCAATGGTCTGTAAATTAACGGATGGTGGGCAATGATCAATTCCACGCCATGTTCGATCGCTTCGTCTACAACCTCTTCCAGCACATCAAGGGCAATCAGCACTTTAGTAACCGGCTTATTTAGCTGCCCGACATGAAGCCCGATTGGATCTCCCTCCATTGCATAATGCTTTGGGGAGAATTGTTCAAACATCTCAATGATTTTGTGACCATTCACTGTCTTCAACCTTTAAGCACCTCCTCGATTACCAAAATTTGGGATTTTAATTCATTGCGCTTCGTTTCCAGTCCGCTTCTTCCGCTTTCATCCAATTGTTCGATGATTCTCTCCAAATGTTTTTTCTCAAGCTGCCATTTTTTTATGAAAATATCACTGAATTGCTCTCTTAAGAATGGACCGAAAGTGAGGCCCGTTTGCTTGTTTACACCATAAGGGCGGAGCGGGTCTCCTTTTTTGGCAATTAAGATCTCATAGATCTTCCCATCTTCCTCAAGGATCTCCTCTCCACAAAGTTCCCAGCCGTTTTCGATTAGCCAGATGCGAACATTCGCTGCACCGACATTAGGCTGAAGGATTAGCCTTTCTGCCTTGCCGAGTTTCGCTTTTCCGCTTTCCAATATACTTGATATTAAAGTCCCTCCCATGCCTGCAATCGTAATGCATGTCGCTTCATCGGGATTCAATACTTCAAGCCCATCTCCTTTACGGACCTCTATCTTGTCTCCAAGACCCGTCATTGCCACTTGCTTGCGTGCAGACTGATAGGGTCCTTCTACAACCTCACCTGCTATGGCGCTGGCACACAAGCCGTTAGTCACCGCATAGCACGGCAAGTAAGCATGGTCTGATCCTATGTCTGCCAGGATGCTTCCTTTTGGTATATGTATGGCAACACGTTCTAATCTCATCGATAGTTTTTCATGATTCACATTTATCAACTCTCTTAATTCAAATAATGTCTTGCTATAATTACTTTCCCATTCGATTATACCAAGTTCAATCGAAAAATTACAGAAAGGAGAAATAGGGTTCTTCTTATCATGGGCAAAAGAAAAACCGCCATCTGGATTCTTCCTTTTCTGAATAAATGAAAAACTGACTCAAAAAGTTCGCTTTTCAACGATTTCTTGAGTCAGTTTCATGAATTATTTCAGTCCATGAATATATTCGGCCATGGCGTCAATGTTCTGTTCTTCGACTAAACCTGATGGCATTGCACCTCGTCCATTAGTGATCACGTCTTTAACCTCGTCCACCGAAAGGCGATCGCCAACTCCTTTTAGAGCAGGCCCGACACCGCCTTGATAGGCGTCACCATGACAAGAGATACAGTTTTGCTTATAAATGTCCTCAGGTGATGCTGAGGCACTTTCTGTTTCTTCTGTCTTTTCGCCGCCCTCTTTTTCCTTAGCAAGATCCTTGGCATCACCCAAACCTTTAAACGAAAGTAAAAACATAAGTCCAATACCAAAAACCATGATAATAATAAAAGGCATTACTGGATTGCGATTCATAGTATTTCCTCCCCTATGTAGAACCTAAACTTACCATATTTAATATTATATACAAACAGCTATATATTATTTTACTTGAAAAGAGTTTCAAGTAAAAGCCCAAAAATAGAAGATATTATATAATTTCTTAAAATTGTCAAAAACTTATGTATATTTCCAAACAATTTTACTTTTTCTTACATATGTTTCATAATACCCAAAAATCATTATTTAAAACCGCTGAAATGTCCTTGAATTATATTATTAAAAAGTAAAGAGTGACCAGTGCTCCAAGGCTTCCCGCTATGGAAAAATGGAGCAGCTTCAGCTTATTGCCCAATAAAATCCAGATTCCGCAATTAATGAATAAGAAAATATAAAGGATACCCGCTTTTCCGGGTGCCATGAATTCCGCCAAACTGACAGTTAATAAAAGCAATGATAGTACCATCCCCATCAACGCCATCTGAAAAATGATTTTCCTGCCTTTTAAGCGGCGGACCGCCAGCCCAAAGACAAGTATTGAAATTGTTGTCAGAAGCATTTGCATTCTTATGGTTATTTCAGTAAAATAATTCAAAAATACAATAAATGCAAAAAAGGTTCCAATCAACACCCCGAAAAAGATGCCGTTTTTTTTGCTCGCGGTTTCATTCGATTTTGATGGCGGAAGTTCGCCTTGACCGTATAATGCAAGCAGGTAATTACAATATTGCTCCGGAAGCATACGACTTTCCTTCCAGGAGTTTATTTCTTGAATGATGATCTTCTTTCTCATTTCATCCATGATCTCACATCCTCATGATGATCTTCTTTTTAGCGGCTTAGCGTTTAAATTTATTTCTGTTATATGGAAAAATGG
Source organism: Bacillus sp. ISL-78 (assembly GCF_018613455.1). Lineage (NCBI taxonomy): Bacteria > Bacillati > Bacillota > Bacilli > Caryophanales > Bacillaceae > Bacillus > Bacillus sp. ISL-78. Next base: position 365,109 of record NZ_JAGGQC010000013.1, on the reverse strand, counting down.
ATAACTATTGTTCTTATTAGGATATTTTTACACCGAAATTGAAAAAAAAGAGCCGCTCCCGAACGCTGGGCATTCAAAGAGGGCTCTGTTAAGGGCATATATTCTATTCAAGGAAATCTTTCAAGCGTTTGCTGCGGCTTGGATGTCTCAGTTTACGCAGCGCCTTCGCTTCGATTTGACGGATACGCTCGCGGGTGACCCCAAACACTTTTCCTACCTCTTCAAGAGTACGGGTGCGGCCATCATCAAGTCCAAAGCGGAGTCTCAAGACGTTCTCTTCACGGTCAGTAAGAGTATCCAATACGTCTTCAAGCTGTTCTTTCAATAGTTCATATGCTGCATGCTCCGATGGGGAAGTCGCATCCTGATCTTCAATGAAATCACCTAAATGTGAATCATCTTCTTCACCTATTGGCGTTTCCAACGAAACAGGCTCCTGAGCTATTTTCAAGATTTCACGAACTTTTTCGGGAGTCAGGTCCATATCCTCCGCAATTTCTTCCGGTGAAGGTTCACGTCCTAAATCCTGAAGAAGCTGTCTTTGGACACGAATCAATTTATTGATGGTTTCCACCATATGCACCGGTATCCGGATCGTTCTTGCTTGGTCGGCAATGGCACGGGTTATCGCTTGGCGAATCCACCATGTTGCATACGTACTGAATTTGAATCCCTTGCGGTAATCAAATTTTTCCACAGCTTTGATAAGTCCCATATTACCTTCCTGAATCAAATCAAGGAAAAGCATTCCCCGTCCGACATAGCGCTTGGCGATACTGACAACAAGACGGAGGTTAGCTTCTGCCAAACGGCGTTTCGCTTCTTCATCTCCATCTTCAATTCTCGTCGCCAGAGAGATTTCCTCTTCTGCCGATAAAAGGTCGACCCGACCAATTTCCTTTAAATACATGCGTACTGGGTCATTAATTTTTACGCCAGGAGGAACACTTAAATCATTTAAGTCAAATTCTTCTTCTTTTGCAAGTTTCTTCTCATCTGGATCATCTTCATCTTCGTCTTCCTCACCATCAGTGAGTATTTCGACGCCGTTTTCTGCTAACACCTCGTAGAACTCATCCATTTGATCGGAATCCAACTCAAAACCGCCAATCATTTCAGCGATTTTTTCTAAAGTCAAAGAGCCTCGTTTTTTACCTAGCTCTAGTAATTTTTCTTTCACCTGTTCAAGGCTAAATTCATTATCAACTTGTTTGGAACGTGCTGGTTTTTCAGCCATTAGTTCCCCTCCTTCCAGGACTTACACCTAAACGACTACAACATTTTACGCAATTTAATGATTTCCATGGCAATTTGTGCAGCAGTGACATAATCACTTCGTCTAACTGCATCTTTTTCTTCAACTTGTTTTTCTTTTATCTTTAACAACTTTTCATATTTCAACACTTGATTTATACAATCGGTCAGTTCTTTATCGGTAACTTCCTCATTCACTGACATCATTTCTATTTCCGAAACGATCCTTCTCAAGTTTGGATCCGGTAAATAAGTAAGGAAAAAGCTTGTATCCGGTTCGTGTCCATCTTCATAGAACGCATATAAATAGGTGATGATTGCCTGATGTTCATCTACATGAAAGACCGTTTGCCCAAGCATCTGCTGAATTTTGAAAGTCATATCCCTGCTTTTCAGCATATGGGCAATCAGCTTCATTTCAGCATTATGGTGAGCAGGCTTTAACTTATGCTCATATTGCAGGGCCATTTTCTTTTGGGCTGCTGGCTGCGGCAATGTCCCCTTCTTGCGTTCCGTAAAGAACACCTGACGCTGCTGCTGTTCCAGCGCATCCAATGAAAGGGAAAATTCAGAGGATAGCTGCCTGAGATAATGATCCCTCTCCACTGCATTGGGCAATCGCGAAATTTCTTTAAGGACTTCTTCGATATATTGAATTCGATCTCCTTCATTATTTACATTTTTCCCTCGACGTAAATAATGCATTTTAAATGCCATGTAGGTTAAACTGGCCCCTATTACTTCAGAAACAAAGCTTTTTTCACCGAATTCCTTTATGTAGTCATCGGGGTCCAGGTTATCAGGCATGAGAGCGACTTTCACGGAAAACTCATGGTCCTGTAGCATATTAACTGCACGATTGGCAGCGTTCAATCCCGCTGAATCCGAATCGTAGCAAATAAGTATCTGGTCAGTATTTCTTTTTAAAAGCTGGATATGCTGGTCCGTCAGGGCAGTGCCCATTGTAGCGACCGCATTCTCCACACCTGCGCCAACTGCTGAAATGCAATCGGCAAAGCCTTCAAAAATGACTGCTTGCTCTTTCTTTCGTATGTGTGGTCTTGCATGATGGAAATTATATAAAGTTTTACTTTTATTAAAGATTGGAGTTTCAGGACTATTCAAATATTTGGGCTCATCGTCCCCCATCGCTCTTCCTGAAAACGCAATCGTATTTCCTTGATGATCCATAATTGGAAACATGACTCTATTTCTGAAACGGTCAAAATATGACTCGTCTTTTTCCCTGAAAATAATAAGCCCTGCCTGCTCCATGTATTCCGCTGGGAACCCGCGTTTTAAAAGAAACTTGGACACGAAGTCCCATGAATCCAAAGAGTAGCCAATTTGGAACTTTTCTATCGTCTCTTCAGTAAACCCTCGTTTAAGTAAATATTCGAGAGCATCCTGCCCCTCTTTCGTATTAACGAGGAGATGATGATAAAACTTCCTCAGCAGGTCATGGGCTTCAACCATTTGCTGAGCGCCTGCCGGCATGTTGGAACGCTTGGAATCCTTATTGATTTCAACTTCCAAAGGAACATTCCCTTTTTCAGCTAAAACTTTTGCAGATTCCACAAAGCTGTAGCCTTCTATATCCATCAAGAAGGTAAAAATATTTCCGCCTGCCCCGCAACCGAAACAGTGAAAGATTTGCTTTTCCGTTGAAACGGAAAACGAGGGCGAGTTTTCACCATGAAAAGGACATAGGCCAAAGTAATTGCGCCCCTGCTTCTTCAGCTGGACATACTCCCCAATTAAATCAACAATGTCAACAGCTTCACGAATTTGATTAATTTTCTCATCTTCTATACGGCCATTTATCATTTTTCCACCTTGCAATATTGGTGATAGTTTCTTATTCGATACTGTTTCCTAATTCCCTGCAAAGTTCGACAATGTTTTCATAAGTTTATTTGTAAAACATGCACGATCTTCCTTTGTGAATGCTTTCGGCCCTTTCGTATGCTTCCCCTGCCTGCGGAGTTTCGCCGACTGATAACGCATATCCAAGAGCATGAAAATATTCTCTTCCGTGTATTCTTTTCCCCTTGGCGAAAGGACATAAACGTTTTTAGGAAGAAGCGTCCCAGCCAAACCAATATCTGCAGTAACGACAATATCACCCTTTTTTACTGAGTTTACTATATAAAGATCTGCCGCTTCTTTGTCTGCATCGACATATACCCATTTACCTTCAGGGTTATTCATCATATTTTTATATGATGCAACAAAACATACGTCAATTTCATGCAAGCTTGCACAATGAAGGATTTCGTCTTTCACCGGGCATGCATCGGCATCGACGTGTATCGTAGGTTTATTATTCATACCTTCTAATTCTACATCTTTCTGCATAATCCTTTTTCTCCCCTAAACTTTATGAAGTTATGGTGAATTTCCAGCATTGATTCAGAGCGTTCCCTCTAAAAGTGCAAACATTATCCTTCAAAGAATACCTTTTTATTCAAGTGAAAGCACCTCATTTGCCTTGAAAAAGACCAGCCCCTCCTGAATTATACGGAACATGTCGAATTATTTTTATGATAAAAACCTTGACATCTCATTAACCTTTAGTTTATTCCTTATTAATTAAGTCTAAACCTTAAGATTACTTTTTTCTCACAATTTTTTATTATAGTCTATTTGATTAGAAGATGCCAACATTTAAATTCCAAATGTTTTTTCATGCAAATCAATGGATTTGCATGCGGAAACTAAGAGGAATTTTATGTAATTATTTTGAATTTATTCTTATTAATCCCTTAATTGACCTTGGCATTAAAATGTGAGCTGACACAAGAGTGTCTAGCTCACATTTTGATTTGCCTTAATTTAAGGATCAACGGTTTTTGTTTTGAAGGATATTGATGATTAAATTGGCTGTTTCTTCAACAGCTTTATTGGTTACATCAATGATAGGACAATTCAGCCTTGATATGATTTTATCAAAGTATGTCAATTCTTCTTTTATGCGCTCCACATTTGCGTAAATGGCATGATCATTGAGCCCAAGTGACTTTAATCGTTCTTTACGAATATGGTTCAGCTTTTCCGGGCTGATCTTTAAACCAATGCATTTTTCAGGAGGTACCAGGAACAGCTCTTCTGGCGGTTCCACTTCAGGCACTAAAGGTACGTTCGCCACTTTATAGCGTTTGTGGGCTAAATATTGTGATAATGGCGTTTTGGAAGTGCGTGAAACACCCACAAGCACGATATCTGCACGTAAAATGCCGCGAGGGTCACGTCCATCATCATATTTTACAGCAAATTCAATGGCTTCCACACGCTTGAAATAGTCATCATCCAGCTTTCTTACCAGACCAGGTTCATTAAGCGGCCCTTTTGGAGCCCTTTCCTGAAGGATGTCCATGAGCGGCCCTAAAATGTCATAAGCAGCCAGGTTTTCTTTCTCTACCTGTGCTTTCATATACGCTCTAATAGCTGGCTTCACCAGAGTATAAGCAATGATCGCCCCATCCAACTTAGCCAGTGATATCACTTCATCCACGTTTTGTTCATCTTCAATATACGGAATTCTCTTTATGGAAAAAGCAGATCCCGAGAACTGGCTTGCAGCGGCTTTTGTGACCAATTCCGCTGTTTCCCCTACTGAATCCGATACAACATATATAATAGAACCGTTCATATTCTCCGTCATTCCTTTTGCAAGCCCCCTAATAGCCTTCATCAGCCAAAGCTACGAATGCTTTCGTAATATTGGTTTTTGTAATCCTTCCAATTACTTCATAGCCCTTTTCTGTGTCTTTGACGACCGGTAATGAGTCGATTTGTTTATCAATCAGTTTTTTTGCAACATCAATCAAAAGGTCTTCTTTTGAACACATTGTAATATTGGGCATCCTAGTCATGATGATATTGACTGGAATGGAGTTAAGCTCTTGTTTCCCAATACTCGCACGCAATAAGTCTTTCCTTGATAAGACACCGACAAGCAATGCATGCTTATCGACGACGAACATTGTTCCGACATCTTCTAAAAACATCATGACGATTGCATCATATACGGAAATGCCCTCGTCAACGACGACAGGTATCGATTGGTAGTCCCGTACATAAAGATGGTTAAGGCTATCTGTCAAAAGCTGTGTCCCTGACCTGCCTGTATAGAAATACCCCACTCTCGGCCGGGCATCAAGAAAACCTGCCATCGTTAAAATCGCTAAATCCGGGCGAAGTGTCGCCCTGGTAAGGTTCAATCTATCCGCAATATGTTCTCCAGTAATCGGTCCGTTTTCTTTTACAATTTGTAAAATTTGTTCCTGACGCTTATTCAATTGGATTATAATCACCACCCCACTGCTTTCGCAGAGTAAAGTAACAAAAGTTATTCATTTAATAATTATATACTAAATAATTTAATTAGGGCATTTTTGTCCCATTTATTGATCATTTATCTTTTTAAGAAATCGGAAACCCATATTCAAAGGGTTTCCGATTACATACATCCTTTCGATCATGTAAGGATGATTTTATTCATGGCAGCAAAACCTGCAACCAAATCGCTGATTTCCTTCATTAAGGATAAACGGTTGTTGCGGATTGCTTCATCCTCTGCCATGACCATTGTATTCTCGAAATATGACTCTATTTCCGATTGAAGCGAAACAAGCTCTTCAAACCGCTCATTCTCATCTTTAGATTCCATATAACGCATTGCCACTTTTTGATATTTTACATATAACGCATTTTCTTGATCATTTTCAAAGGCAGCAGGGTCGACTGTCACCTGATTGTCACATTTTACGGCAATGTTCATGATCCGGCTTAAGGCTTCCAGGCTTTCCTTAAAGCCTGCTTCTTCTTTTTTCGCATCCAATACATGTGCACGTTCCACGATTGAGTGGATATAACCGATTTCATTGAACAAAACTGCGTCAATCAAATCGTAACGGATTTGCTGTTCTTGAAGCATGTGTTTGACACGTGCTTTAAAGAATGTGAACATATCCGCTTTAACTTCTTCAAGATCACGTTTTAAGATACCTTTTGATTCCGGTCCTTTAAGACCTAAAACAATAAGCTCCTCTAATGAAATATTCCATTTCTTCTCAGCTAGAATTTGGACGACACCGCTCGCCTGCCTTCTTAATGCGTAAGGATCCTGGGAACCTGTCGGAATGACGCCAATAGCGAAGAACGAAGACAAAGTATCAATTTTTTCAGCCAGACTCACGACCGCGCCAATGACTGAAGGCGGTACATCATCATCCGCATGCCTTGGCATATAATGTTCATTGATAGCCGCGGCCACTTCTTTGGCTTCCCCTTTTAAGAGAGCATATTTTTCACCCATATACCCTTGCAATTCAGGGAATTCATAAACCATATTACTGACCAAATCGAACTTGGCAATTGCCGCTGTACGAAGCGCCATTTCTTTTTCCGCCTTTAAATTCAAAGCATCCGCAAGAGCACCGGTCACTTCAGTTACCCGGGCAGTTTTCTCGGCCAATGTACCGATTTCTTCATGATAAACGATGCTGTCAAGCTTTTTCAAAGCATCCGAAATCTCTTTTTTCTGATCTTCTTTATAGAAAAATGCTGCATCCGATAAGCGGGCACGCAATACTTTTTCATTTCCTTTAGAAACCTTATCCAAATGGCGGTCATCGCCGTTGCGCACGGTTACAAAGTAAGCAAGCAGGTTCCCTTCCTGATCTTTAACAGGGAAATAACGTTGGTGCTCCTTCATTGATGTGATAAGTACCTCAGCAGGAAGCTCAAGGAATTCTTCTTCAAAATGTCCAAATAACACTGTTGGATATTCTACCAAATTATTTACCTCTTCAAGCAGATCTTCATCGACAGGAATGATCCAGCCTTTCTCCTGCTCAAGCTCTTTAATCTGATCCAATATAACTTTCCGGCGTTTATCTGGATCTGCCATTACAAATTGTTCTTTCAGCGTATCTTCGTACCGTTCCGGCTGCTCGATGATGGCGCTATTGCCTAAGAAACGATGTCCTTTCGTTTCACGGCCCGTTTCCACATCAGCAATGCTGAATGGCACTATTTCATTGCCAAATAAGGCAATCAGCCATTTAATCGGACGGACGAAGCGGAGCTCCTGATTGGCCCAGCGCATATTTTTCGGGAACGTCATGCCGCTGATGATTTCAGCAAGCTCAGATAAAAGCTGAACGGTCTGCTGTCCTTTTATGAATTTATTCACATGGACATATTCCACACCCTTGAGTTCTTTAAAATAAATGTCCTCTGAAGTCATGCCTTGACCCCTGACGAATCCCAATGCTGCTTTAGACCAGTTGCCTTCGCTGTCCAACGCGATTTTTTTGGCCGGACCTTTTGCCTCTTCTTCGATATCCTTTTGGGATTCTTCCACGTCCTTCACCAATACGGCCAAACGTCTTGGTGTGGAAAAAGCTTCAACCGTCCCGAATTCTATCGCTTTTTCCGTAAGCCATTGCTGCACTTTATCTGACAACTGTTTCATTGATGCTGTCACAAAACGGGCAGGCAGCTCTTCCAATCCAATTTCCAATAACAAATCACGCTTGCTCATTTGTATTCTCCCCTTTCACTTTCAGGATCGGGAAGCCTAATTTTTCCCGCTCTTCATAGAAGGTTTTGGCAACCTTACGCGCTAAGTTACGGCACCGGGCAATATAACCCGTTCTTTCCGTCACCGAGATGGCACCTTTGGCATCCAAAAGGTTAAATGTATGGGAACATTTCAAAACATAATCATATGCAGGATGTACAAGTCCTTCTTCCATTTGTCGATGCGCTTCCTTTTCATACATCGTGAAAAGCTGAAACAGCATATCAAGGTCGGAGGTTTCGAACGTATATTTCGAATGTTCGTATTCCGGCTGACCAAATATATCGCGGACAGTGAATCCATCTGTCCATTCTAGGTCAAATACGTTTTCCTTATCTTGAATGTAAGAGGCGAGACGTTCGATCCCGTATGTAATTTCCACGGAAACCGGTTTACACTCAAGGCCGCCCACTTGTTGGAAATATGTAAATTGCGTGATTTCCATTCCATCAAGCCAAACTTCCCAACCGAGTCCGGCACACCCTAGAGATGGATTTTCCCAATTGTCCTCCACAAAGCGGATATCATGCTCGAGCGGATTTATCCCTAAAGCCCTTAATGAATCCAAATACAACTCTTGGATATTGTCAGGCGACGGCTTCATGATCACTTGGAACTGATGATGCTGATACAGTCGATTAGGGTTCTCACCATAACGACCGTCAGCAGGACGGCGGGAAGGCTCTACGTAAGCCACGCTCCAAGGCTCCGGTCCAATGGCTCTCAGGAACGTGTATGGGCTCATCGTTCCTGCCCCTTTCTCGACATCATAAGCATTCATCAATATGCAGCCTTGTTCAGACCAATGCTTTTGTAACGTTAAAATCATATTTTGAATATTCATCGTACACCTCCAGGTTATTTAAACGGCTTTTTAAGATTAAAGGTCGGAAACCCATTACATTTTGGCAAACAAAAAACTCCCGTCCCTATGCGAAATGCATAGGGACGAGAGTATACCCGCGGTTCCACCCTAATTGCCGTTTACAAAACGGCCTCTTTTCAAAGCAACATGCTCCGGAAACGCCCTTCCCTGTAAATCCATATCCCGGCTTCCACCGTCCCGGGTTCGCTTTTTATGGAGAATGACAGATACTCTTTTCCTTCAACGCAATCTTCTTATTTTGATGATTAGAATTTTATACAAACTAGCATGGAATGTCAATAGGTCAGAGCCTAAAACATATCTTTCATCGTATCAATCTGTTTCAGGAACTTTTTTGATTTCAAAAGCAGACCGGAATATTCCTCATAATATGCATCGATGATCTTCCGCAGTTCTTTTTTCGTTTCAGGCTTGACGGAAATGTTTCCGAGCCTTGATAAATCTAAATAATAAAAAATCCTAAGCAATTTAACTGCTGCAGGTGAAATTTTAAAATGATAAGGGTCTTTCCCCAGACAGCGGTGACAGATAAAGCCCGCTTCCCGAAGCGAGAAGGAGAATTCCCCTTCCGTTTCACCACATACAGCACACTGATTCAGCACTGGGTTAATCCCATTGACGGGCAGCATCTTCATTTCAAAAATGAATGTCAAAACCTCCGCGTCATATTCCTCGTTTATGTAATGCAAGGTTTGCGAAAGCAATTCATACAAATATGGATTCGGCTTCTTATCCTCGACGCTTTTATCAAGCAATTCAACAATATATGAAGCATAAGCGGTGGCAAAAAGATCCTCCCTTATGAAACGGAGTGAATCGACCATTTCGCCTTGCTGAAGACTGCCGAGTCCGGTTGATGTGGTTACAAGAAAATACCCGGAGCAAAAAAGCTGTGTGACGGCAGAAAGCCTGCTGTTAGGTTTACTGGCCCCTCTCGCCATGACGCCAATTTTCCCTAGCTCTCGGGTATATATAGTAATGATTTTGTTATTTTCTCCATATGCAGTTCGCCTTATGACAATGCCCTCACATTTTTGGAGCATACCAAGACACCACCCATGCTCGCCAAGGCTAACCTATGAAACAGGAAAATCAATTTCTGCTAGCTCATCATTCAATCCCAAGTGTCTTTCCTGTCTCTCGACTTCTATCTCCTTAAACAGCAAATAGGTGTCCACATTACCTGTTTCAGTAAATAATTCCCAGGTAAAATCCAACATATAAAGCCCACCTTTCATTTTTAACTAGCAATATGAATATCCGACCATATGATTAGCTTGACCGTTTTCCTAACTTTCATGATGCGTAAATTTTGTTAATTAATACTCGCTTTCATTGAAGCCGTAATCGCGAAGCTGGCTTGCTTTGTTACGCCAATCCTTCTGTACCTTCACCCACAGTTCCAAGAAGACTTTAGAACCCAATAGGTTTTCGATATCCACCCTGGCACGGCTGCCGACTTCTTTAAGCATTTTCCCTTGCTTTCCGATGACAATGCCTTTTTGTGAATCCCGTTCGACAACGATAGTCGCCATGACATTGATGGTGTCGCTATTGTCCATCTTTTTGATTGAATCAATGACAACAGCCACTGAATGTGGAATTTCTTCCCGTGTCAGGTGCAGCACCTTCTCGCGGACCAATTCCGAAATGATAAAACGTTCCGGATGGTCGGTCACTTGGTCAGCTGGATAGAACTGGGGACCTTCAGGCAGATGCTCTTTGATTTGTTCAAGCAGTGTATCCACATTATTTCCTTCAAGCGCAGAAATCGGGACAACTGCCGCAAAAGGGTAAAGCTGTTGGTATTTTTCAATGATCGGAAGTAAATCATCTGGATGCATCGCATCGATTTTGTTTACGACCAGGAAAACAGGCGTTTTTACGGATTGAAGTTTTTCGATGATAAACTCGTCCCCGCGACCGTACCCTTCAGTCGCATTGATCATGAAGAGAATCAAATCGACTTCTTTCAATGTATTCGTTGCCACTTTCATCATGAAGTCGCCAAGCTTATGCTTTGGTTTATGAATGCCGGGTGTATCGATGAAAATCATTTGTGAATCGTTTTGCGTAAGTACACCCTGGACCTTATTTCTTGTAGTTTGCGGTTTATCACTCATAATGGCAATCTTTTGGCCGATGACCCGATTCAGAAATGTACTTTTTCCAACATTAGGTCGTCCAATTATTGAAATGAAACCTGATTTGTAACCTTTTACTTGTGTATCGTCAAATAGTTTATCCATTTAAATCCTCCGGTGAAAAAGCTCCTGGAAGCAATTCCTGTACTGTTAGTTCTTTTATATCCCCATGTAAGTTGGTCAAAACGACCGGCATATCCTTTTCGCACAGTTCTGAAATAACCTGCCTGCATGCCCCGCATGGAGCGACGGGACCATCGGTATCCGCCACGACTGCAAGTTTGGTGAATTTTTTATCGTCATGGGCATAAGCGCTGAATAAAGCTGTCCTTTCGGCGCAATTACACATGCTGTATGCAGCATTTTCTATATTACAACCATGATAGACCTTTCCATCAGCTGTTAAAAGAGCTGCCCCCACCTTAAACTTAGAGTAAGGCACATAAGCTTTATCCCTTGCTTTTTTAGCTTCCTCAATCAATTCTTTTGTATTCAATTCACATCTTCCTTTCAAATTGAGTACCATTTCGGCAACCTACAGGCCAACCTTAGGCAAAAAGATAATCAATCCAACTATTATAGAAAATATAGCATATATGAATACAGCTCCGGCTGCAATATCTTTTGCCTGCTTGGCAAGCGGATGGATTTGGTCCGTTACCAGGTCCACTACCCTTTCAATCGCGGAATTAACGAGCTCCAACGTAATCGTACCGGCTATAGCCGCCAAAATGAAAAGCCACTCTATCCCATTCAATGAGAAGTGCCAACCAAAGAATACGACGATTGCCGTTAACGCGAAATGAATCTTGATATTGCGTTCAGTCCGAACAGCCTCCAAAATTCCCTGACAGGCGAAAGAGAAACTTTTTAATAAAGGATACTTTTTTTTATCCTTCTCTTGAAAGTCCATATTCTTCCAAGATCTCCTTTTGTTTTGTGAACATCACTTTTTCATCTTCTTCATTCATGTGGTCGAATCCCAATAAATGAAGAAAACCATGCAGTGCTAAAAATCCAAGTTCCCTGTCAAATGAATGACCATATTCTTCAGCTTGTTCTTTCGTGCGTTCAATGGAAATGATGATATCCCCTAACATGCGGGGCATTTCCGCTCCGACAATTTCCACTTCATCTTCCCCCATTTCTTCAAGCGCAAAAGAAATGACATCTGTAGCTGAATCTTTATGACGATATTCTTTATTGATTTCCCGAATCCTATCATTGTCTACAAATGTAACAGACAGCTCGGTGTCTTTTTCAATGTTTTCTTTTCTTGCCGCAAATTGAAGAATGCTTTCAACAAGCTGCTGAGCTTCCTCCGTTACTTCATTCGTTTCATCCATTAAATCGATAGCTAAAATCATTCTTTCACCTTCTGTCCTAATTTATCCGGCTCCGGATATTCAATCCTGGAGTGGAAGATACCATTCAGCGATTCACATAAGGAATGCTTCACGATACTTAATTCTCTCATAGTAATATCACATTCATCAAATTGACCATCAGAAATCCTGTCCTGAATGATGAAACTTACCAGCTCTTCAATCTTCTCCGGAGTTGGGTGCTTCATCGATCTCACTGCAGCTTCCACACTGTCGGCTATGCCGATGACGGCCACTTCCTTCATTATCGCCCTCGGCCCGGGATATCGGTAGGCCGCCTCGAGTGTGGACTCATCCTGTTTTTTTGCCTTATGATAGAAAAATTTCAATAATGTGGTCCCATGATGCTGCTCTGCAATATCCACAATCTCTTTCGGGAATTTGTGACTGCGCAGCATCTCTCCGCCATCTACGGCATGGGCAATGATGACATCCCTGCTCGTTTCCGGCTGCAGCCGATCATGCGGGTTCTCTTCACTCATCTGATTTTCGATGAAGAAGTGCGGCCGCTTCGTTTTACCGATATCATGATAATAACTGCCGACCCTTGCCAGCAAGCCATTCGAGCCGATGGCTTCACAAGCCGATTCCGCCAAATTGGCGACCATTACACTATGATGATATGTCCCCGGAGCCTCAATCAAGATCTTCCGCAATAACGGATGATTGGGATTCGCGAGTTCGATAAGCTTAATCGATGATAAAATCCCGAAACCAGCCTCGAAAAACGGTAACAGGCCCATTGTCAAAACGGCTGCACCCACTCCAGAACCTATGGCAGCAGAAGCATAATACAAGTACTCCATTCTAGTATAATGGCTGTCCATAATAAAGATGAGCGAAAAAACAAACGCCATATTGATTAAAGACAATAGCAGCCCCGCTACCAGCACCTTTGATTTGAAATTGGGCCTGGATAGGATGATGATTGCCGTCAATCCCCCGAAAATGATATATAGCCCCATCGAGAAATCCAGATTTCCAGGTGTATCACCATTAAATATAATCGTACCATACGAACCTAACAATATGATCATTGCTACCGCTAACCTATCATTCAATAATATCTTGATGAGCATCGCCGCCATGGCACCGGGAAAAATGTATTCCAAGTTCGAGTTTTTCAGGTCTGCCAGAATGCTGACCGTTTTCATGGTAGCCATTGAAAGGATAAAGACAAGACTGAAGATCAATAACTGATTGTACTTGTTATCCTTTTTGGAAATGGAAAAGTAGAAATAGTAATAAAAAGCCGCAAAAGTCAGGAATATGAATAACAGCAGGCCGATATACGGGTAAATGGTGGACTCCGTATTTAAAAAGCCTGCCAGTTCAAGCTGCCTATATACATCCCTGTCCACTAACTGATTTTCTTCAACGATGATCTGACCTTGAAGGATCCTGATCGGCTCCACGCTTTCAACCGCTTTCCTTCGCTGTTCCTCGGTTTTGTCCTTATCGAAAAATACATTCTGAATGATTGCCGTACGCGCAAGGGAAGTGGAGGCTTTTTTCATATCGCCACTAATGCTCATATAACCTAATTCCTCAACAACCTTTTTCTTGGCATTTTCGACGTCACTTGCAGCGATTCGGGAGCTCATTACATTATTCACTGCCGTAATGGTCGAATCCTTCGCTATTTTCAACTCATCTTCATCCGCCTGCACTAATGCTAGGAAAACGGATTCCTCGATATTTTTATTCACTTCATCAGTCAATTTTTCTTTTAATATCGAAACTTTTTGAGCATCCGTCTTTACGGTCTCTTTTTTATCCTCATCTTCTTTATGATCTTCATCAGGGTTCGTTTCTTTATTCACCTCAATCGCTGAATCGAAAATGGATGAAATCAGATCGACTTTATTTTTGGCATATTCTTTTTTTAAAGAATAAACATCCGCCACCTGTTTTGAAATCTCTTCTTTTTCCTGTTCCGTCTTATAGGTATCTTCCACAGTCTTGGTTGATCGGATCGTTTGTTCCGCAGGCTTAAAAAGCTCTACCTGAACCCTTTCCGGCTTCACATTGGAGAACATTAAACCATACGCAAACAAACCAAGTATGATGAACAAAAGCACTTGAAAAAAACGATGGACCAACAGCCCTTTTATTTGAGTGAAAAATTTCTGGATACGATTCAAGGAAGGTCCTCCTAAAAAAAATGATGTTTATTATTCTAGATATGTAAAATCATAACAGTTTTCATATGAATTTTCACCTTCGTATTGATAAATGTAAAGGTTCTGTCATTTTATATCCACTTTTTCACCATAAAGTTTGTCAGGCACATCACGAAAAATCCGCCGATTGAAATGGCGGATTTTTTCTTATGACTTCGCCTGCTCGTAAGCAGTAATGATTTTAGCGACAAGCGGATGCCTTACTACATCACTTTGTTCAAAATAAACAAAGGAAAGGCCTTTAACATTCTTCAATATCTCTTCGACTCGGACAAGACCTGACTTCATGCCTTTTGGAAGGTCAATCTGCGTCCGGTCTCCCGTAATGACCATTTTCGATCCGAAACCAAGCCTGGTCAAGAACATCTTCATTTGGGCTTCCGTCGTATTCTGGGCTTCATCCAATATGACAAAGGCATCTTCAAGCGTACGCCCCCTCATATAAGCCAGGGGAGCTATTTCGATCGTTCCGCGCTCTATCATCCTTTGCGTCTGTTCCATCCCTAGGAGGTCATGGAGAGCGTCATACAGCGGCCTTAGATAAGGATCTACCTTTTCCTTCAGATCACCAGGCAGAAAACCAAGGCTCTCCCCTGCTTCTACGGCAGGCCGTGTCAGGATGATCCGTTTAACATGTCCATTTTTCAAAGCATTGATGGCCATCACTACAGCAAGATAGGTCTTCCCGGTTCCAGCAGGCCCAATTCCAAATACAAGATCCTGTTTCTTTATTGCCTGGATATAGTATCTCTGCCCGATTGTTTTGACTTTAATGGATTTCCCCTTAGCCGTTTTTGCGATTTCCTCATCATATAATTCACCGAAATACTCCAATGTGCCTTTTCTTGCCAATTCAATTGCATAAAGCACATCTCTGGAACTGATTGCAATTCCTTTTCTGACTACAGTCAACAATGCCTTGAGGATTTCTTCCCCCATCGTTACCCGCTCGATATCCCCGGCAACACTCACCGCTTCACCTCGGGTTATGACGGAAATGCCAAGTTCCTCTTCGAGCACTTTTACATTTGAATCTCCATTGCCCAATAACGCGACCGCTTCATTGGGTGATTCGATTTCGAGCTTAATTACTTTCACATCATCTGCCATTCGTTAGTCTCCTTGAATGATTGGCTGTCCAATCGCTATATCTTCAATAACTTGGTAATGTATAGACAATTTAACTTTACCATTCTCCATGCTTTCGTGCAAAATTTTTTCTTCTACGATTTCATCTGCCTCGTCTAAATGTTTTTTCAATTCCGCTTTAGCCATTTTCCGGCCTTCCTCCACCGCTTCTTTCTCCGTATAGCTTCGGACAATATCTTCCTTGCTCCTTAAGGTCACTTGTTTATAAGAAATCGGCATTTCCCATTGAAGAAAGTGAAAAGGCCTCACCGTCGTTTCCTTTTCCTGTTTTTCATATCCCGGATCCTTGAAGCCCCATACCGGAAGGGAAAAGCCCCCCATTTTCAAAAAGTGCTTGCTCGTTTCATCTCCGTTAAAAACAGAAAACTTGGTTTTTAACGGCACTTCCACTTTCGCTTTATACCACGTTTTCCCTTTTATTACTCCCTTTGCGGATACAATTTCCTGTTTATCCTCTTTTCCAATCAATCCTGAAACAAGAAGTTGTCCTTTTCCTACATAATCATTCACATTAACAATAGATTGTCCTTTTTCAACGAACATATCAGTGATGATCGCTTTTTTTGATGCTACCAAATTCTGTGGAGATGTTTTCTCGACCTCTTTAGGCTGCCGTTTTTCCACAACCCGAAAATGATATGTCGTTCCCCTTAGCTCGACCCCCACCCATGTCAATGCACCCACCCGGTCCGACAGCTTACGCTGAATCGTATCAACATCATCAACAAAGAATTGCACTTTACCGATTTTCACGCCCATCTTGTCCAATTCTTTCCGAATGGCATGCTCGGTTGCCGGTTTGGCATCTTGAACCTCGATGCCCCATACCATATTGGAAAGTACAAATATACATAGCAGGAAAGCGATCATCCCCGCTAAAAACCCGCTGTTTTTCATGACTCTCTTCATCAGGAAAGGGAAACCCTTTCCCTGCATGAACTTTACTTTACAATCACTCTTACGCATGACCTGACGGAGTTTGGGAATATCCCTGATATCCATATGGAAAATCAAGGCTTCACTTCCGACACGCTTCACTTCCCAGATATGAAGCCCCCTTCTCGTCAGCATATTAATCAAACGTTCTGCACCTTTTCCATAAGCCTTCACCTTTACATAGCCTGTATAATAGTTTGTCCATTGGTTTTTCATGGAGACCTCCCGGGATCATTCATTGATAAAATAAACCTTGTCAATTTTGCCTTCGAGCATGATTTCTTCCGGCAAAATCGTCTTTATGACAAAGGCATTTCCCTTTATCAGCAGCTGCCCATTTTTCAGCATCAATCGTACTTCGCTGTCTGTAAAAGCCAATAAGCCACGATGGTTTTCAATATAAATATGTAATTGTCCGATCATTGTAATTCGCGGCAGGTCCATCATGACATCTTGCGGAAGGTCCATTGTTTTGGTCATGAGCTGTTTCACTTTTTTTCCCCAATTGCGTGCCATAAAAAAGAACCCCCTTTCATCTCAATGTATGAAATGAAAGAGGGTTCTAGCACAAAATTATAAGTGAATGAAAGTCTATTTTTTCATGCCCATTTTAAGGACGGTCTAAAAAAGCCCGGGGCTCCGAATCACCTTCTGGACCTCTGGAGACTTCTCTTCGCCCTTGGCGGTCCCAGCACCTCTGACATGATGATGCCATCAATCAGCTGTTTTTTGCCAAAAGACGGTCCTTTGCGATAAACCGGACTGTTATTATCAGAAATCGCTGATGTAAGTTGATCTGCCTTCGCTTTTTGATACAAACGCTGTTGATCATACTTCTGCTGTAGCCGTCTAAGCTCCGCAACCCTTTTGTTCGCTTCGTTCGTCGTCTCATCGATCACTTCTGCAGCCTGCGCTGCCTGCGGTTCAACTTTCCTTACGGGGGCAGGTGCAGGTCTTTGCTGCTGTTTCCCTTGCTGCATTTCACCTTGAAGCTCCTGCATGACCTCCTGCCATTTCTTTTTCGGAGGGGTGTTAGGATCTTTAGGCTGTTTTTTCTTTCCTAACATGGACGTTAAAATACCGATCAAGACAATGATAAGGAATGGGTTCTCGAGAAAGAAATCAATAAAATCTCCCATTTAAAGACCTTCCTTCCCTGACCTAATTATTATTATGGTTATTGTTGTTATCTTTTGGATTTTCGGATATTTTACTGATGGAACCGCGCATATCCGTATCGGCCGTGATATTTTGGATATTCATATAATCCATCACCCCAAGGTTCCCGCTTTTCAGTGCATCGGCCATGGCCAGCGGAACTTCCGCTTCGGATTGAACAACCTTCGCTCTCATTTCCTGAACACGGGCAACCATTTCCTGTTCAAGTGCAACAGCCATTGCACGTCGTTCTTCGGCCTTTGCCTGGGCTATTTTCTTATCGGCTTCGGCTTGGTCCGTCTGTAATATGGCCCCGATATTTTTACCGATATCCACTTCAGCAATATCAATGGAAAGAATTTCGAATGCCGTCCCTGAATCCAACCCTTTCGATAAAACCGTTCTTGAAATCAAATCGGGATGTTCCAGTACATCCGTATGCATTTGCGAAGCACCGATCGTCGATACAATCCCTTCCCCTACACGGGCAATGATCGTCTCTTCACCAGCACCACCGACCAGGCGTTCAATATTGGCCCGGACCGTGATCCTTGCCTTCGCTTTCACTTCAATACCATTCATCGCGACACCTGAGATGAATGGAGTTTCGATCACTTTCGGGTTAACGCTCATTTGAACGGCTTGCAGTACATCACGACCGGCAAGGTCAATGGCGGCACCCCGTTCGAAAGGTAACGTGATATTGGCGCGTTCTGCAGCAATTAATGCATTCACCACTCGATCGACATTACCGCCTGCAAGGTAATGGCTCTCCAACTGATTCGTCGAAACATTGATTCCAGCCTTATGGGCCTTGATAAGGGGATTGACGACCCTGCTTGGTATAACACGGCGAAGCCTCATCCCAACTAATGTAAATATACTGATTTTGACTCCTGCCGCTAAAGCGGAAATCCATAACATGACTGGTACGAATGTGAAAAACACTGCCAATACGATGATAGCAGCAATCACTGCCAGTACAATAAATACCGTTCCTGAAGTTATCACTTAATGATTCATCCTTCCTGTATCCTTTAATTTTAATTTGAATCCGGAATTTCCCGGACGACTACCCTTGATCCTTCAACTTTAACGATAATGATTGTCGAACCTTTGGAAATAAAGCTTCCTTCGGTCACGACATCCACTCTTTCTTCTTTGACCAAAGCTGTTCCTGAAGGCCTCAAATCTGTAAGGGCCTTCCCTTCTACACCTAATAAATCCAAACGATTCGGATTGCTGACATATCCCTGTTCCGTTTTTGTTGCATCGGTTAATATCATTTTCCTGAAAAATTTCATCTGTTTTCCAAACACCTTTACAAGTAGGATGAATACCAAAATGGATACGGTGACCGCAATTAGCAAGGAGATCGTCATATGGACCGGATCACCTGTCGCAAGGAATAGACTCCCCACTACCGCTGTAAACCCGAGCAGCCCGATAATCCCCCCTGGGATAAAAAATTCAATTAGTACGAGAATGACCCCAATGATGAACATCGCTAACGATTCGTATCCGGTGATACCGGCGACAAGATGACCATAGAAGAATAAGACAAGACTGGTGATTCCAATTACGCCCGGAATTCCAAAACCGGGTGAAAACAATTCCATCACAATCCCGATTCCCGCTATCGTCAATAAAATGGGAACGACGATCGGGTTGGTCAAAAAGCGGGCTAGTTTCTCAGGAAAACTTTCTTCGATCGACCGAATATCAGCATCTTCAACTCCAAGTATACTATACAGCTCCGCTTTTCCAGAGACGGTGCCTTCGCTATACCCAGCCTTTTTTGCCTGCTCGGCTGTAAATGTCAGCAGCTTCCCTTTTTCCGCTCCATATTCGGGTAGATCGATGTCAACATCCGCCATCGCCTGGGCGTATATGGGATCACGTCCATTTTGTTCAGCAGCGGTCTTCATGGCAGCCAACCAATAAGATTGCGCTTTCTTACTTGCAGCGTTCCCCGTTGAATCAATCACAGCTGCAGAACCCATGGTGGCACTCGGAACCATATAGATTTCATCCGCACTTAGAGAAATGTATGCCCCTGCAGATAAAGCCCTGTTATTGACATAGGCAACTGTCTTTATTGGTGAATCCGCCAGTAACTTTGCAATTTCCCCTGCTGCATCCACAGCGCCTCCAGGGGTATTCACCTCGAAAACGACAAGATCTGCATCTGCTGCTTCAGCAGTGGTCAGTGCCCGTTCCAAAAAGGCCGAGAGTCCCTTTTCCACCGTTTCTTCAATTGGTACATGGTAAACGATCTTCTCGTTTGCAGATGCCGTCGCTCCACCAAAAGAAGACATGGTGAACAGCAATCCAAATAGGAGTACAGATAAATAACGCCAAATTTTCAACGGAACGCCCCCTTTCCCGTATTAAACGTGGTAAGTGCCCCATTATCCAGGAACCTGCCAGTAAATTCAGCCCGCAACTAAAATTCGAATAAGGAGCAATTGAAGCAGCCCTTTACCCTGTTCTTTAGTTATTACGTATGTATATGAAAAAGGTTTCAAAAAAAGCAAATAAAATTAAAAGTGCCCTATTATCTTGGGCTTCGTTTCAATAATGTACGCATAAAATTCATGAAATACACAAAAACCACAGGCAATTTGCCTGCGGTTTGGTTTCGAGTTTTAAGTTTAGAGTTTAAGATAGATGTTGTTGTACTAATTTGTTAACTAGAGAACCATCCGCTTTACCTTTAACTTTAGGCATTAAAGCTCCCATAACTCGGCCCATATCTGCTTTGGATGTTGCATTGACTTCTAAAATCGTTTCGTTAACGATTTTAGAAATGTCTTCTTCTGAAAGTTGCTGAGGCATATATGCCTCTACGTATACTAGTTCGGTGCGGACTTTATCCACGAGATCTGAACGACCTGCGTTTTCAAACTCCTGGAGGGAGTCTTTGCGTTGTTTTAATTCGCGAGAGAGCACTGTCAATTCTTCATCATCTGTTAAATCTTGTCTCTGCTTCAAGGCTTCGTTTTGAATAGAAGCTTTCAGCATCCGAATAACAGATAGTTTGTCCTTTTCCTTGTTCTTCATCGCTTGTTTCATATCATTATTTAAACGCTCGAGAAGACTCATCTTTCCACCCTCTCTTAGAATTTACGTTTTCTTGCAGCTTCAGACTTTTTCTTACGTTTTACGCTTGGTTTTTCATAAAATTCACGCTTCCTAGCTTCCTGAAGCGATCCTGCTTTAGATACAGTACGTTTGAAACGACGAAGAGCATCTTCAAGCGATTCGTTTTTACGAACGACGGTTTTAGACATCTCTTTCCCTCCCTCCGAAAACAACACACTAACTCAAGTTGTCAACATGTTATACATGTACTAAACAATTATAATATATCATCTTTAGCAGGTCAACCAATAAAATCAAACTTATTTTGAATATAATCGTGTTATTATCATAATTTTTCACTAAGCGATGATTCAACTTGCATGAAATTCCAATTTATAGCATGTCCCCCGTTGATGGGCCATAAGCTTACTATGAGGTGACAGTCATGCATGAGATATTTTTATTCATTTTATTCATTGCGATATTTTTGGCAGGCATGTCAGTTTTACGAATCGGACTGTTCAATATGTCCGGTGCAGCATTAAAAACTTTTCTCTCAAAGGTTACGGATAAGCCATGGAAAGGCTTCTTGGCCGGAACCATCTTTACCGGGATCCTGCAGAGCAGCTCGGCGGTCATGGTCATGACGGTCGGCCTCGTTTCCGCAGGAAGCTTAACCTTCCCGCAAACAATCGGGATCATTCTTGGAACGAATATCGGATCCACCTTCACAGCAGAGTTCATGACTTTCTCTTTGGATCGCTGGATCATTCCCGGTGTCGTAAGCGGCGCTTTCCTTTGCTTCATGCCAAAAGCATTACCGAGAAGCCTAGGAATGTCCCTGATTGGAATCTCGGCCATCTTCACGGCGATGAGCGGTTTTAAAACGCTTTCGACACCGATAGCAGCCTATCCATCCATACAAACGCTTATCCATTACATAGAGGGCCATATGAGTTATGCCCTGATTGCCGGGATATTATTGACGGCACTCATTCACTCCAGTTCTGCAACCATCGGGATAGCCATGAGTTTTTTGCTGAATGGGGAGTTATCCGTGTCCTCGGCAATCATCATCATGCTCGGATCGAATATCGGCACTTGCATCACCGGGTACATGGCGAGCATCGGTTCTGGCAGACAAGCTGCCTTCACTGCTTATGCACATATTTGGCTGAACGTCATCGGGGTTGCCGCATTCCTGCCTTTTGTGGACATCCTGGAAAGTACGGCTGCCTATTTCACCGAAAACAAGGGGACACAGCTCGCCCATGCCAGTGTCATTTTCAATATCTTGACTTCTTTGGCCGTCTTGCCATTCGCACGGCAATTCTCCAACCTCATTCTTTTGGTGCATCGGCCACACTTAAAAAAATAAGGGCTGTCCAAAAGTCATTGGCAACTGACTATGGGACAGCCATAAATAAGATAGACATAACCTAAACGCATAAATATTAAGGGCGGTAAACGATTTCAGCTAATCTTTTATAATTAGTAGGTCAAACCACTCAATATAACAACAGCTACTATCAAAATCAGCAAACTTTCATTAGAGAATGATGTGAGATAAAAAACAGGTAATGCCATTATAAATAAAATGGTTATTGAAGTGTACACCATGCATTTACCATTCATCGTTAATGGTGTTAATGATAAAAGACCCGATTAAATTTAAGCATGTTTACTTCCTGTTTGATACCTTCTAATATCTATTAAATCCACAATAAACTTATTTTTGAATGTATGGCCTCCAAAAATGATGCAGGACCTCTTTTTTATGGACGAAATAGGCCAATGCACAAAGGCAAGGGAAATTGCCAGTTGAATTATTTTTGGAGTCAATGAAAAGCAGGCGGAGAAAAAATAATTCATTTTTCTCCGCCTGCTTTATTTTTAGGGAATATACGTTCCGTACAAAATCAATAATCGGAATCAGCCGTTAAGCCCTTCACGATGGAGACACCTGCACTCGCTCCAATTCTTGTTGCACCAGCTTCAATCACATTCTGGGCATCGCTCGTGTTGCGGACCCCGCCTGAAGCTTTAACACCGATATCCGGGCCAACCGTTTTTCTCATAAGCGCGATATCTTCAACTGTCGCTCCGCCGGTCGAAAAACCAGTTGATGTTTTCACATAATCCGCTCCGGCTTTTACGGCCAATTCACATGCACGGACTTTTTCTTCATCTGTCAACAAAGAAGTTTCAATGATCACTTTTGAAAGAGCCTTACCAGTGGATGCCGCTACCACAGCACGAATATCCCGCTCTACCAACTCATCATCCTTGTCCTTCAATGCGCCGATATTGATCACCATATCGACTTCGTGAGCACCATTGGCGATGGCATCTTTCGTTTCAAAAGCTTTGGTTTCCGGTGTGGTTGCACCTAGAGGGAAGCCGATAACCGTACAAACTTTCACTTCTGAGCCTTCCAAAAGTTCACTTGCATATTTCACCCAAGTTGGGTTTACGCATACGGAAGCAAAGTTATACTCTCTCGCTTCTTCGCATAATACCTTTATTTGCTCTTTGGTTGCATCTGCTTTTAATAACGTGTGGTCAATTAAACCTGCTACATTTTGTGACATTAATAAATCCTCCTCAAAAACAATCTATACCTAGTTGTACGTACCTCTCATGATACCATAGTTTATCCATTTTGACGATATATATAGTCTTTACCCGAAAGTGCCAAGAAAACACATCTGAAAAAGGATAATAAAAAAAAGACAGCGAAAACCGCTGTCTTAGATATTGGATGCTTGTTGCAACGGAAAATCCTTCACGACCGTCACGAACTGACCTTCACTAAATGGATAGCCAGATTTTGTGATTTTAACTTTGACGATTTCACCGACCATTTCTTCCGATGCCGGGAAGACGACTTTCATGTAATTATCCGAGTAGCCCTCATAAAGACCATTTTCCAACTTCGTTTCAGGAATGACTTCCAGAACTTCGCCATCGAATCGGGAGGCATACTCTTTTGCCAGCTGATCGGACAACGTAATAAGGCGGTGGACTCGTTCATTCTTGATATCTTCATCCACTTGATCTCCCATACGGGCAGCCGGAGTCCCTGTCCGTTTTGAATAAGGAAAAACATGAAGTTCGGAGAATTTATATTTTTCTATAAAGTTATATGTCTCCATGAATTCTTCTTCCGTTTCACCCGGGAAACCTACGATGACATCAGAGGTGACAGCAAGACCCGGAAGTGCAATTTTCAGCTTTTCGATTCGATCACCGAAGAAATCCATCGTATATTTACGTCTCATCCGTTTTAGAACGGTATCGGAACCCGATTGGATTGGTATATGCAAATGACGTACCACTTTTTTCGAATTCGTCAGCACTTCAATGATCTCATCTGTAATTTGGCTGGCTTCAATGGATGAAATACGGATACGCTTCAGCCCATCGACTTTTTCCAAGTCACGCAGCAGCATCGCCAAATTATAGTCTTTCAAATCGTCTCCGTAGCCGCCAGTATGAATTCCGGTAAGGACTAGCTCTTTATAGCCTGCCTCGACAAGCTGTTCAGCCTGGTGAACGACTTCTTTTGGATCGCGGGAACGCATCAAGCCACGTGCCCAAGGGATGATGCAGAAAGTGCAGAAATTATTGCAGCCTTCCTGAATCTTCAGTGAAGCGCGTGTACGGTCTGTGAAAGCAGGTACATCCAACTCTTCGTAGACACGGTTTTTCATGATATTTCCTACGGCATTGATTGGTTCACGCTCAACCTTGAATTGCTCAATGTAATCAAGCAGTTTAACCCTGTCTTGTGTTCCTACAACAATATCCACACCTGGTATGGCCATGATTTCTGCCGGCGATGTCTGTGCGTAACATCCCGTTACCGCTATGACGGCATTCGGATTCTTACGAATGGCACGACGGATGACCTGACGGCTTTTCTTATCGCCAGTGTTTGTCACCGTACATGTGTTGATGACATATACATCTGATGTATTTTCAAACTCAACACGATCATATCCCCCAGTTTTGAATAATTGCCATATAGCCTCTGTTTCATAATGATTCACTTTACAGCCTAATGTATGGAAAGCGACCGTTGCCATTTTTCATCACCTCAAAAGTTCTACATGATAAGAAACAGCGGAAAGTGCATATAAAGGTGCTGTTTCAGTTCTTAATATTCTTGGTCCAAGACCGCAAGCCATAAAACCGGCATCAGTCAGTTTTTCAATTTCCTTATCTGCCAAACCACCTTCAGGCCCAAAAACGAATAGGATGGATTGCCCAGCAGTAATATCTTTCAAGACAGAAGCGAGTACAGACGCTTCCCCCCGTTTTGCCTCTTCTTCAAAAGCGATTAATTTATGATCGAAACCATTTGCATACCCAGCAAGCTGATCTGCCGTCATCGGTTCCTTGATGGCAGGGATAACCGTGCGGTGAGATTGCTCAGCCGCCTCTTTTGAAATCTTCTGGAGCCTCTCCAATTTCTTGCCTACCTTTTTGTGGTCCCATTTTACCACCGAACGAGCAGCAATAAAAGGGATAAATTCAACGGCACCCAGTTCAGTGCCCTTTTGAACGATATATTCCAATTTATCCCCTTTAGGCAGACCGCTCGCAATCACAACCCTTACAGGAAGTTCCTTTTCTTCATTCTTCCATGCGGTTACCGTACCTATTACAGCATCATCAGTAATTTCCGAAATTTCCGCAATAGCTGTCATGCCATTACCTTTCACCGTGATGATCCGCTCACCTGGTCCCATTCTCATCACTCTGGCGATATGGTGAAAATCATCACCTGATATCGTCACCATGTTTCCATTGATATCTGCTTCGTTAAGAAAATACCGTTGCACACTGCCACCTACTTCGTCTAGTCTAAATAACTTACAGGCTAACAGTCAGGAATCCAGAATGCAAGCCGTGCAAAGATTCAAGCTAAAAAAAGGTACTCTGACTATCAAAAAAACCGATAATCAGAGTAACTTTTCCAATTAAGCATTTCTTTTTGCTATTATTGCCACCCAATCTTCCATCAAGATCGTTTCCTCAACGGTGAAACCAGATGCTATAATCGCATCCTTCACATCTTGTTTCTTAGTTTGAATGATTCCGGAAGCGATGAAATATCCGCCAGGTTTAACGACTTTCGCTACATCATCCGTAAAACGCATGATCACTTCGGCAAGAATATTAGCCACGACGATATCCGCTTGTTCATTTACACCATCCAGTAAGTTGCCTTGTGACACGGACACTTTATCCTGCACGTTATTAATTTCAACGTTTTGCCTAGCTGACTGTACTGCCACTTCATCCAAATCAAGCGACTGGATTCGTTTTGCATCCAATAATGCTGCTGCAATGCTTAGAACGCCAGAACCAGTTCCTACATCAACGACTAAATCCCCAGGCGTTACTGTACGTTCCAGCGCTTGGATGCACATGACCGTCGTCGGGTGTGTTCCCGTTCCAAAGGCCATGCCTGGATCAAGTTCAATGATCAATTCGTCACTGCTTACTGGAGTATAGTCTTCCCACGTTGGCACGATGGTAAAACGTTCGGATATCTTGACGGGATTATAATATTTTTTCCAAGCCGTCGCCCACTCTTCTTCATTCACTTCACTAATTGAAACAACATTTTTCCCAAGGTCAATATCAAAAAGAAGAAGGTTATTGATTGATTCCTTAATAGCATCAATGGTATCGCCAAGGAAGCTGTTAACGGGCAGATAAGCCTTAATGATTACACCTTCATCCGGATAATCATTGGGGTTTAAGTGGTAGATTTCGCCAAAAACATTTTCACGTTCCTTGACTAATTCTAGAGGATCCTCAATGACAACACCGCTCGCACCTGCCTCATGAAGAATATTCGAAACAGGTTCAACCGCTTCATTCGTTGTTTGGATTGCAAATTCAGACCACTTCATAATCTACCAACTCCCAATTTGTTCTTTTACTTTTATTCACCTATCTTTGAAAGCACGCTTCACTTTTGAGAAAAAGCCATCTTCTTGTTCATCTACACCTTGACCGCTGATATCACTGAATTCACGAAGCAAGTCCTTCTGTTTTTCCGTTAATTTTTTAGGCGTGACCACTAATACGACCACATGCTGATCTCCTTGGCCATATCCTCTGACATTCGGGACCCCTTTGCCTTTTAAACGGAAACGAGTGCTTGTTTGTGTACCAGCAGGAATCTTCAGCTTCACTTTTCCATGCAGCGTCGGAACTTCTATTTCATCGCCTAATGCTGCCTGCGCAAAAGTAACCGGCATTTCACAATAAATATCATCGCCATCCCGCTCAAAGAATTCATGGCTGCGCACATGAAAGACTACATACAGGTCTCCTGCCGGACCGCCATTGATTCCTGGCTCTCCTTGGCCGGTTACACGCAACTGCTGGCCATCATCAATACCTGCTGGCACCTTGACTTGGATCTTTTTACGTTTTTGGACTTTTCCGTCGCCGCCGCATGTTGAACATTTATTAGGAATGATTTTTCCTGTTCCTTGACAATGGTGACATGCTCTCCGGTTCACAATCCTTCCGAACGCTGTGTTTTGTTCAACATTCAATTGACCGGTTCCATGACAATGTGAACAGTTTTCCACTTTTGTACCTGGTTTGGCACCGGACCCCTTACATGTATCACAATTCTCTTCACGCGGAATTTCGATTTCAGTTTCTTTTCCGAATGCCGCCTCTTCAAACGAAAGCGTCATCGTATACTGTAAATCCGCCCCTTGACGCGGTGCATTAGGATCTCTCCTGCGACCGCCGCCACCAAAGAAGCTACTGAAAATATCTTCAAAACCGCCGAAACCGCCAAAGTCCTGACCGCCAAAGCCCTGATTGGGATCTGTATGTCCGAATTGGTCATAATGGGCCTTTTTCTGTTCGTCACTCAATACTTCGTAAGCTTCCTTGATTTCCTTGAATTTATCCGCAGCATCGTCCGCTTTATTAATATCAGGGTGA
This sequence comes from Bacillus sp. ISL-78, assembly GCF_018613455.1. NCBI lineage: Bacteria > Bacillati > Bacillota > Bacilli > Caryophanales > Bacillaceae > Bacillus > Bacillus sp. ISL-78. The sequence goes on along the minus strand of NZ_JAGGQC010000013.1, from coordinate 337,357 downwards.
TATTGTTTGGAGAGCTTTCGATACGCTTTTTTGATTTCATCCTTCGAAGCACTTTTCGAAAGGCCTAACACCTCATAATAATCGCGTTTACTCATATCTAAAATCCACTCCCGATTCGATTCACATAAAGGTAATATTATCACTGAACGAAGATAATAATCAACTAGAAAAGTACAAACGGCATTAACACATTTTTGCAAATGGCATTGCCCGCCCCAATTTGCACACATTTTTCTCTAAAATCCCACGATTCTCCATCAGTGATTGCAACAAGTTTCCATTCACTGTAAAAAAGCCAAAGTCAAGATAACCTGACTTTGACTTTTTTACAATGGAGGCAGAAATACTGCCCAATATATGTGTGTCCCGATTGGGGCACGTATTATTTTTTCTCTTCTTCGTTCACTTCAGTGTATTCAGCATCAACGACATTATCGTCTTGAGCAGGCTCGCCAGCACCAGCTTCGCCAGCTTGTTGAGCTTTTGCCGCTTCTTCATAAAGCTTCATTGTCAAAGCTTGAACGATTTCGTTAAGCGCATCTTTTTTCACGCGGATTTCCTCAAGCTCATTTTTCTCGATTGCAGCTTTCAGTTCATCCTTCGCTTCATTCGCTTTTGTCACTTCCGCTTCGTCCACTTTACCTTCTAGATCTTTAAGCGTTTTTTCCGTTTGGAAAACTAATTGATCGGCTTCGTTACGAAGTTCAACTTCTTCTTTACGTTGTTTATCGCTATCGGCATTTTCTTCCGCTTCACGTACCATGCGTTCGATCTCTTCATCAGAAAGGCCTGAAGATGATTTGATGGTGATTGCTTGTTCTTTGTTCGTACCAAGATCTTTCGCACGAACGTTCACGATACCGTTTTTATCGATATCGAATGTCACTTCAACTTGCGGAACTCCACGCGGTGCCGGTGGAATGTCACTCAATTGGAAACGACCAAGAGTTTTGTTATCCGCTGACATTGGACGCTCACCTTGAAGGACATGGATATCAACTGCCGTTTGATTATCAGCCGCTGTCGAGAATACTTGTGATTTACTTGTTGGAATCGTAGTATTGCGGTCAATCAGTTTCGTGAATACTCCGCCCATCGTTTCAATTCCAAGTGAAAGTGGGGTTACATCAAGAAGGACAACATCTTTAACATCACCTGTTAATACGCCACCTTGAATTGCAGCACCCATAGCCACCACTTCATCAGGGTTTACACCTTTGCTTGGTTCTTGACCGATTTCCTTTTTGATCGCTTCAACGACAGCAGGAATACGTGTAGATCCACCAACAAGGATTACTTTGTCGATTTCAGATGCTGAAAGACCGGCATCTTTCAATGCTTGACGAGTCGGTCCCATCGTACGTTCCACAAGACCTGTAGAAAGCTCATCGAATTTAGCTCTAGTCATCGTTACATCCAGGTGAAGCGGTCCAGCTTCTCCAGCAGTGATGAATGGTAAGGAAATTTGAGTTGACGTTACGCCGGAAAGATCTTTTTTCGCTTTTTCAGCTGCATCTTTCAAACGTTGAACCGCCATTTTATCTTTTGAAAGGTCGATGCCGTTTTCTTTCTTGAATGCTTCAACCAGATAATCGATGATGACTTGGTCGAAATCATCCCCACCTAGACGGTTGTCGCCGGCTGTGGACTTAACTTCGAAAACGCCGTCTCCAAGTTCCATGATCGACACGTCAAATGTACCGCCGCCAAGGTCGAATACAAGGATCGTTTGATCTTCTTCCGTTTTATCCAAACCATATGCAAGTGCTGCAGCGGTCGGTTCGTTGATGATACGTTCCACTTCAAGGCCGGCAATTTGACCAGCATCCTTGGTTGCTTGACGTTCTGCATCATTGAAGTAAGCAGGTACTGTGATAACCGCTTTAGTGACTTTTTCGCCAAGATACTCTTCAGCGTATGATTTCAAGTATTGAAGGATGATTGCAGAAACTTCTTGAGGTGAGTATTCTTTTCCTTCAATTACTTCTTTATGGTTGGTACCCATATGGCGTTTAATGGAAATGATCGTATTAGGGTTTGTAATCGCTTGGCGTTTTGCCACTTCCCCTACTTGCCTTTCTCCATTTTTGAATGCCACTACGGATGGTGTTGTACGGTTTCCTTCCGGATTCGGGATTACTTTTGGTTCCCCGCCTTCAAGTACAGATACACAAGAGTTTGTTGTACCTAAGTCAATACCAATAATCTTGCTCATAGTTTCACTACCTCCCAATTATTTATATGTAAAAATCCTATTCGTTCACTTTTACCATTGCAGGTCGAATCACACGGTCTTTAAGAAGGTATCCTTTTTGGAATTCCTCGACGACGATGTTCGAACCGAAGTTTTCATCTTGAACTTGCATGACCGCTTGATGCAAACGCGGATCGAACTCTTCGCCAACCGAACTGATCGGTTCGATGCCCTCTTTAGCCAATGCACCAGTAATCGCTTTATAGACCATTTCCATGCCGGATAGCAAGGATTTCGTCTGTTCATTTTCCGCTTCGATCTTTGTTGCTCTTTCAAAATTATCAAGAGCCTCAACTAAATCACTAGCAATACTTTGAACTCTATATTTTTGAGCCGCCTCCATATCAAGCTTGGCACGGCGTCTTGAATTATCAAAATCGGCCTGCAGACGAAGATAACGGTTATCCATTTCTTCGATTTTCGCCTCAAGTTCGGCAATTTTTTCTTGAGCCAATTGAAGTTCATCTTTTTCAACAGGACTATCGTTTTCTTCCGCTGCTGGAATTTCTTCTTCAGCGAAAACTGCTTCTGCAGCGCTTTCCTCGATTGTTTCATTTTCCAATGTTTGTTCTTCGTTTTTATTTTCTGTCACAATCTCACCTCCCTAAAAGGGTTATACAATTTATGCTAAAGTAATATGCCAGGCCGCGGAATATACTCCTCCGCCACCTTAACAATATTACCTTTGCTACTATTTTTGATACAGTTTTGTCATCAGGGCCGTTAAATCTTTCGAGAAAAACGAAAGCAAACTGATCACTCTCGAATATTCCATTCTCGTGGGACCCAATATGGCCAATGTGCCAACTTGCTCCTGCCCGATTGAGTAGGTTGCCGTAATCAAACTGCAGTCATCGAGCACTGTGTTTTGATTTTCACGGCCGATCTTGACGTGGATGCCCGATGGATTTTGTGTAATTAGTTCATAAAATCCCTGTTCCTGTTCAATCATCGATAATAGCGTGCTTACTTTCGCAATATCATGGAACTCCGGCTGCCTCAGCATATTCGTTTTCCCGCCGAAAAATATTTTTTCGGGCTTTGTGTCCGTCAGGGTCTCCGCAAGGATCGAGACCATCGATCCATAGTTATGAATGTGGCGGCTCAATAGAACGGCAACTTCCTTATAGATCTTATCCTTTAGATCAACTAGCGGAACATCGACCAAACGGGAATTCAATATGTTCACCATCTTTTCAATTTCGTTTATATCAAAAGAAGGCGGTAAGGAAATCATTCGATTTTCCACATGACCTGTATCCGTAATAATGATGGCTATTGCCGTTTCAGGACTTAAGGGAATGATCTGGATTTTTTTCAGCTTATGCTCATTCACTTTTGGTCCGAGTACAATCGCCGTATAATTCGTCAGTTCCGAAAGTATTTTCGCTGACTTCTGAACGATTTTTTCCAATTCATAAATTCGTTCTACAAAAACGGATTTTAATATCTTCACTTCATTCTTTTTCGGAGCTTGAGGAGAAAGTAAATGATCCACATAATATCTATACCCTTTTTCAGAAGGGATCCTACCGGAAGAAGTATGGGTTTTTTCTATAAATCCCATTTCTTCAAGGTCAGACATTTCGTTGCGAATTGTGGCAGAGCTGAACGTGATTTCATCTTTCTTCGACAAGCTTCGTGACCCGACTGGCTGGGCAGAATGGATGAAATCCTCGATTATCACTTGTAGAATCAATAATTGACGATCAGTTAGCATGTATGATCACCTCTGTTAGCACTCTGTCTCATCGAGTGCTAATATACTAATAAATTATCAAATGCAGCTTATGATGTCAACAATGAAAACCGCTAATTCATCGTTAAAATAACATGGATTTCCTTCAGTCGGAATCAATAACGCCTAAAAATGTTTGGAACACTTCATTTCCTAGCAGTTTGCCCCGCTCAGTCAAGCGCACGAACCCGCCTTCCACCTTAAGCAACCCCTTTGCCGATCCTTCTTCGAGCGGTTTCCTGAAAATCTCCGTCATTTCTACAAAAAATTTATTCTTGAATATTTCCAATGAAACCCCTTGCGTTTTCCGGAGACCCAAAAACATCTCCTCTTCCATCCGTTCATGAAGCGGTACTGGGTGTTCTTCCAACACAGGCAGCTCGTTCGAAAGCAATGGAGTGATATATTTCTTCACAGGCCCATGATTGGCCACCCTTTTACCTCCAGTATAGCCATGTGCACCAGCACCAATCCCATAATACTCCACATTATCCCAATATGTCAGGTTGTGCCTGCTTTCAAACCCAGCTCGGGCAAAATTACTGATTTCATATTGATGCAGGCCATGCTTCTCCATCTCTTCCATCAGCCTCTCATACATCGAAGCCTCGAGCTCCTGCGGCGGCAGGATTAATTTACCTCTTCGCATCTGATTATAAAAAACCGTCTTCGGCTCAACGATCAATGAGTAGCTTGAGTAGTGCGGCAATTGAAGGGCGATCGCTTTATCCAGCGTATCCTTGTAATCTTCCATCGTTTGGCCCGGCAATCCATAAATCAAGTCGATGCTTATATTCGTAAAGCCAACTTCTTGAGCCAAATGGATCGTTTCATATACTTCTGAAGCCCGGTGAGTCCTGCCAATTCGTTTTAATAATTCATCATTGAAGCTTTGCACTCCAAAGCTAAGTCTATTGACCCCTGAATCATAAAGTATTTTGAGTTTTTCCCTTGAAAGATCCCCGGGATTGGCTTCAAAAGTATATTCAGCCTTCTTAGGGTCAAAGGGCAGGGTTTCATTGATTGCTTCACATAAGAATGCAAGCTGCTTTTCATCCAGTGAGGTCGGTGTCCCTCCACCGACGAAAACAGTATCCAAACCTGCAGTCGGGTATTTAAAAAGCTGCATCACCATTTCCCTTTTCATCATCTGTAAATATTCGTCGACCGGCTGTCCCTGCAAAAATACTTTATTGAAATCACAATAGTGACAAATATGTTCACAAAATGGTATATGGAGGTAGGCGCTTTTGATCATTGTGTTCACAACCTTTTAATCGAATGAGTCGATAGAAAAAGAGGCTAGATCTCCTCTACCCTCTTTTTTCTAACTATCGTTTATTTTATTTATTTTTTGGGTGTCGTATCATCCATTTTCAAAACAGCCATGAAAGCTTCCTGCGGAACTTCAACGGAACCTACTTGTTTCATCCGCTTTTTACCTTCTTTCTGTTTTTCGAGCAACTTACGTTTACGGGAAATATCGCCGCCGTAACATTTAGCCAATACGTTTTTGCGCATTGCACTAATCGAAGAACGGGCGATGATTTTTTGCCCGATTGCCGCTTGGATCGGCACTTCGAATTGTTGTCTTGGAATCAATTTCTTCAATTTTTCAACAATGACTTTACCGCGTTCATAAGCAAAGTCCTTATGAACGATGAAACTTAAAGCATCGACAGTTTCAGCATTCAGTAAAATATCCATCTTCACAAGCTTGGACGGTTTGTAGCCGATCAGCTCATAATCGAATGAAGCATAGCCTCTTGTATTGGATTTCAATTGATCGAAGAAGTCATACACGATTTCCGATAATGGAATTTCATAATGAATGCTCACACGAGTCTCATCGATATATTCCATATCAATGAAGTTACCGCGTTTATTTTGACAGATTTCCATGATCGCCCCGACAAACTCCGTCGGTGCCATCATCGTTGCTTTGACATATGGCTCCTCGACACGTTCGATCTTTTGAGCATCAGGCATGTTGGACGGGTTATCCACTTTCAGGACCGTTCCGTCCGTTTGCACCACATCATAAATAACACTCGGCGCAGTGGTGATCAGATCGATTTTGAATTCACGTTCAATCCGTTCCTGGATGATTTCCATATGAAGGAGTCCAAGGAATCCGCAACGGAAACCGAAGCCCAATGCTTGCGATGATTCCGCTTCGAACTGCAGCGCTGAATCGTTCAATTCCAATTTCTCCAATGCATCCCGTAAATCATTGAATTTCGATGCGTCAATTGGGTATAAACCGCAATATACCATCGGATTCATCTTCCTGTAACCCGGCAATGGTTCTGTCGCACTATTCACGGCACTCGTGATCGTATCACCGACAGTCGTGTCACCAACGTTTTTAATCGATGCCGTCAGGAAACCTACATCACCGACGTTCAGTTCATCCAAAAGCTGTGTTTTAGGGTTGAAAACGCCCAATTCGGTAACATCGAATTCCTTGCCAGTGGACATCATTTTGATTTTGTCGCCCACTTTAATGGAACCCTCAACAACACGGATATAGGCAACTACACCGCGGTACGCATCAAACAGTGAATCGAAAATAAGCGCCTTGAAAGGAGCATCCGGATCACCTTGCGGGGCTGGAACCAATTCAACGACCTGTTCCAAAATCTCCTCGATTCCGATTCCGGCTTTAGCCGAAGCCAAAACTGCATCGGAAGCATCCAATCCGATCACTTCCTCGATTTCTCCGCGCACCCGTTCCGGATCTGCACTCGGCAAATCAATTTTATTGATTACCGGAATGATTTCAAGGTTGTTGTCCAAAGCTAAATACACATTCGCAAGCGTTTGGGCCTCAATTCCCTGTGCCGCATCGACAACAAGGACAGCACCTTCACAAGCGGCAAGGCTTCGTGACACTTCATACGTAAAATCGACATGTCCCGGTGTATCAATAAGATGGAAGATGTATTCTTCTCCATCTTTCGCGTTATATTTCAATTGAATCGCATTCAATTTGATCGTAATTCCACGCTCACGCTCTAAATCCATGGAATCCAACAGCTGACTCTTCATTTCACGCTGAGTCATGGCGTTCGTTTTTTCAATGATACGATCCGCCAATGTAGATTTACCATGATCGATATGAGCGATGATGGAAAAGTTACGAATTTTTGATTGTCTTTTTAATTTTTCTTCTCTATTCATGACGTTCACTCCCACTAGTCGACACAATACACTATTTTTTATTATATCAATAGAAAATGCAAGATTCAACAGAATAGTTACAAAAGAAGCATCATTGCAGGACAAAGCATAAAAAAAGGCTGCATCCCGGATTCGGATGCAGCCTTTTGGCAGGGCTCAATCAACTTATTTCCTACCTAAATCATATTAATAAGGGCTTGAAAGGCACTTGATATGGTTTCTCCAAGCGTTTTGCCGATCGATGAGAAAAAGTTGAAAGCTTTCATTTCTTCAAGCTTTTCTTTTTTCGTCTCCAAATCATGACTCGTCACTTTTTCGCCAAGGATATCCGCTTCCATCTCCCCTTGGTCCGATTGGTTAATGATGAATGCACTATTCAAAGAGGGATCTTCATACCCCTTCATTTTTTTCATCCCGTCGTTCGCTTGCTGCATCCCGATTAGAACACCTAAAAATAATACGAGCACAATCCCTGTACATTTCAACCAAAATCGAACCATGATAAGAGAACTCCTTTCAAATTACCTCGCTTCCGAATCCCCGGTCTGGTTATCCACTGCTTTGGCATCCCAGTAAAATTCACTGAAAACCTCGGTAAAGGCATCAACGGTCAAGTACATTTCTTCGAAAGTATTATCAACACCGCCAACTTCAATAAGCATGGCATTGCCTGATAAATCCTGATTATATATACCATTATGGCTAGATCCGCCCTGTTTCATAACCCCTCGGGAAATACCTGGGTATTTTTTCTCCAATGCTTTATGAAGCTTATTGGCAAGCGCGGCATTTTTTTCATAGTTCGGGTTATTCCCCCCGATCACGAAGGCGATCTTGGCATACTCTTTACCTTTGATTGTAATTGTCGTATGTTTCTTCCGCTTTGAATCGCGGTGGATATCAATCAAATATTCTAAATCTTTGTTATTGGCCAATGCCGTCTGGACGGATTTTCGTGATTCTTGATACGATTTAGCATAATTCAATCCTTTATTATTCAGATTTCCCATGATATCCGTCTTATCGAGCGAGGAGCCGATTCCCTTATCAGCCAAATCTTCAACCATCCGTTCCCCGAGTTTCGTAATATTGATTTTAGAATGGTAGGCAAGGTCGGGATTGGTCACTCCTTTTAAATATGGAAGATATGACTCCCGGTTATGGCTATGGTATATCTCGACCACTTTCCGGCCATTGGTCGTTTGATTCGGCTCATTGGTCACTCCTTTATCCGGTTCTTCAATCTCATCCAGGTTTTGCAGGGATGCATCCCTCTCTTCATTCAGGACATCTACTGGCGGGGAGGATTCATAAGGCATATTGGTATAATTCGTTCCTTCCCCAGCAACGAGTATCTCATTATCAAAAATCGAAAAGCCAGGAAGTTCCCTTCCCAGTAAACTTCGCGGGTCCTCGAGTGAAATGTTGGTCGAGACTTTTATCAATTGATTCGTGATGATCGATTCCTGCTTACCTTCCGGCAGGGCATTAAACAGATAATGATTTTCATTGGCCAGCATCGAGAACAGCATTTTCCCCGAGAATTGATTGGCTACAGTATGTACGGAATTCGAAGATATCCGATACTCGGGTCTTAGGGAAGTCATGACCCCACTGACTGAAAAAACAAAAAGAAGCAAGGCGAGAATACCTAGAAAAGTTTTTATTATTGTTGATCCGTGAATGGCTGTTATGATTCCTGGGGAATTTCTTCTTTTCATCTTTCCACCCTCTCTATAGCTTGTCTATTAATACCTATGACTTTGCTAGAAAGGGTAGAACACCATTTTTGGGCACTGAATATGATTTAACGGGTGTAGTAGCCGGCATTATCTTGATTTATTGAATGATGCAGGGCTGCATTTAATCCATTAGCTATCAAATTGGCCATATCCTCGATGAAAACATCTACTTCCTTTGGTGTAACCATTAAATTATGACCAAGTGGCGAAAGCACCTCATAAATCAATTTCCTCTTCTCTTCATCAGGGAGCACACCTATCATTCCTAAAAAGGTTTGGCGTTCCTTTTCACCCGGCATATCTTCTTCGGTCAGCTTTGTCCGTTTTCCAAAACTGAATCCAGCAGGTGCCAATGAACGTGATGGTCTGTCCCCTTCATTCATTTCCTTGCCAAAATGCTTCAAAATATAATCAATCGTATCGCTTGCAATCGATACGGCATCCACGACGGTAGGTATTCCAATTGCAATAACTGGAACTCCCAGTGTAGCCTGACTCAATTCTTTACGTTTATTTCCCACACCAGACCCTGGATGGATACCTGTATCCGTAATTTGAATCGTTGCATTCACACGATCGATCGAACGGGCAGCCAATGCATCAACGACGATCAGGAAATCAGGGTTACTTTTTTCGATGACGCCTTTTATGATGTCACTCGTCTCGATTCCGGTAATCCCCATAACACCGGGGGAAATCGCACTGACCGGCCGATAGCCTTCCTTGACGGATTCAGGCTGCAATTCGAACAAATGTCTTGTGACTACAAGGTTCTCAACGACTGCAGGTCCCAGAGCATCGGGGGTAACATTCCAATTACCAAGGCCGACAACTAAACAACTGCTTTCCTTGTTGATTTTATTCCGTTTCAAGAAGTAAGCCAGTTCGTTGGCGAACACCTTTTCCACCCGTTGCTGTGTTTCCGTATCCTGCTGACGGATTCCCTGGACCTCGATGGTCAAATAGCTGCCCTGTTTTTTTCCGATTTCTTTTTCCCCCTCAGCCGTGACCTCGACTAAGGATACCTTCAAATCATCCACATCTTTTTCCTTAATTATGACCCCTTCAATATGGGAAACATCCACTTCCTCTACAACACCTTTATGTTCAAGGGCAATTTCCTTTGCCTCAATCGCCAAATCTGTCCGAATTCCGTATTCACTAAGGTCCAATTTATTTTCCATAACGGCCTCCTGATGTTTGAATTGTATCTAATCTAGTATTTTCAATAGTCTCTCTTAAACATTCTGTCGTTTTTGCTTTTTTATTATTCATTTTTTTGGTACAATGAATGATGACGAGATGAATTTATTACTGAAATTATAATTCCTTTTATAATTCCTTTTCGATTCTCAATCTGAAGTATTGCATATTTATGAGCAGTCTGATAGAATATCACTTGTGCTATTTGATATGGATTTGAAAAGTCGAGTTCATATAATCTCGATTTCTTTGTAGGAGGTGAACGGAATGCCAAACATTAAATCTGCTATTAAACGTGTAAAAATCAACGACAAAAAACGCGTTCATAACATTACTGTTAGATCAACTATGCGTACTACAGTGAAAAACGCTGAAGTTGCATTAGCTGGTGAAAACGTTGAAGCTGCTAAAGAAGCTCTTTTAACAGCTGCTGTGAAATTAGACAAAGCTGCATCTAAAGGATTAATCCATAAAAATGCGGCAGCCCGTAAAAAATCTCGTTTAGCGAAAAGACTTAACGCTCTTAACGCATAATGACAAAAAATTAAACGATCCAATCGGATCGTTTTTTTTGTGCCGTTTTTTTGCATAAAAAAGGTGACAGGATATCTGCCACCTTTTTTATCATCTGATTTTTAAAAGCAGCAGCTCAAGCGTGATTGCCTTATCTGCTTGTCCGGTCTTCATTTTATAATCCGCTTCCGCTAAGTCGTTCATGATGCTCAACAACTCGCGTTCCTGGAATTCCCCCGTCTTTTCAAGTGCCAGCTTTACCCTGTAAGGGTGCACCTTCAGTTGACCCGCAATTTTTTGCTGGCTATAGCCCTGACGGGAAAGCTCCTTCACTTGATACATGAGCCTGACCTGACCTGCCATGACACTCAAGATCTTGATCGGCTCTTCATTCTGCCTGAGAAGATCATGCAGTATCGTCATGGCACTCTCCATTTTTCTTTGTAACACATGATCAACGAGTGTGAAGATATTCTGTTCAAGGGATTTAGCGACCAGCTTTTCCACTACCTCGACAGTAATGTGCTTATCAGCTTCCGTATAAAGCACCATTTTATCCAGTTCATTCGTCAGCATCATCAGATTCGTTCCTGCAAGTTCAAGTAAAAGCTCCGTAGCCTGCTCATCTATTCGGACTGAAGAAGCTTCGACCCTCTCCTTCACCCACCCTTTTAACTCATGATCACCAAGCTTCTTCGCTTCAACAAGAACCGCCTTACGCTTCAGTTCCTTGGTGATTTTTTTCCGTTCATCCAGTTTCTCATAAGTTGCGGTCAATACGACAATAGAATATGGAACCGGGTCAGCCAAATACGCTTCCAGTCTTTTCACATTATGCTCAACTCTTGACTTCGTTTTTTCAGCTGTCAAAAAAAATGGGTTTTGCATGAAGACAAGGCGCCTTTCCCCGATAAACGGGAGGGTTTCGACATCTTCAAGCGCAGTTTCAACAGACGTCTCTTCTAAATCAAATTGAGAAAAGTTAAAATCCATCTCATCTTCGTGAAGGACATTCTCGATCAATAACTGCTTCGTTTCATTAATTAGATAGGCTTCCGTCCCATATAACAAGTATACTGGCGCGAATTGCCCTTTTTTTATACTTTTCCAAACGTCTAATACCAATAGAATCCGCCTCTTTACTATGTATTCTTCTCTAATGGTATAGGTGGATGGACCATTTGACAAGCTATAAAGGGAACTAGCCCTTAAAAGGGCTAGTTCCGGATCTATATGAACACTTTCAAGAAAGGCCCGGGTAATCTCCCTTGAAAGCGGGTAGAGTATTCATGTAGAACAAATGAGCTTTTCTTTTCGCTTGCTTTGTTTGTACTTTTATTTTGACCTCAAAATCCCAAACTATTTGTGACAACTCTTGTCAGTAAAGGAAATGAAGGAATGAAGCCTGTAGATTTTTTTTTGGTAATGTTTTATACTATTAGCAGAAATAGGAGGGGTAAATAATGAACGAATTCGAAAAGAATGTTCAATCAAAGACAGATGACGTCGCTGATTCCGCTATAGGATTCATCGGTTCTTTTGTATTTTTCGCTGCCATGTTCACCATAGCTGTCGTCATTAAAGCTGTCGGATCCTGATTTCATTCATTACATGCACTTATTTTTCCTGATGGAGGCTGCTGCTGCAGTCTCTTTCTTTTTGATTTTCTATATACTATGGGAGAGTCTTCCGAAAGGTTCCACTGCTTTTGTAATACTTGTAAATAATAGAACCATCCTTGTCCGTCCTGAAAACCTTTATGCCATTCCCCTCCAGATTCCCTATTACGTCTCCATGAGGGTGCCCGTAGCGGTTATCTTTTCCAACTGAAATAAGCGCCGCTTTCGGCTGCAGCTGTTCAAGGAAGGGCGTGGAAGAAGAAGTTTTACTGCCATGGTGACCGACCTTCAAGATATCCGCCTGCAACTGCGGGAATGTTCTCATAAGTTCCCTTTCCCCTTCCTCTCCCATATCGCCGGTCAATAACCATGACACTCCCCCAAGCTCCGTGAATAAAACGATGGATGAATCATTCTTATTTTCTTCTTGCTTAAATGGACTTAGCACAGCAAACCGCGCTCCGCCCGCCACCCATTGGTCCCCCCTTTTCAGGAAGGTCATTTTCATTTTTTTCTCCCTCGCCACGGTTATTAGATCCATATCCCAGTATTGCTCTTCACTCCAGCCTCCAATGATGATCTCAGCAACTTTAAAATTATCTATCAATTCTTTTGCACTTCCCATATGATCTGCATCCGGATGGGTTAAAATCAGTTTGTCCAATTGGTGGATTCCTTTACTTTTCAATAATGGAATAATGATATCATCCGCCGTGTTGAACTTCTTTCTCTTTATCGCCCATTTATCGATTGGAAATGTAATTTGACCGCCCGTATCAATCAAATAATTGCCGCGGTTGAAAGGCAGGATAATTAAAATGGAGTCGCCTTGTCCAACGTCGATGATTTGCACTTCACCAAAAGGTGAGAACCTTTGTAAGTTATATTGCAAAAGTAAAAGGACGATTATCATTCCGCACCAGATTTTACTTTTTTCAAAGGATACTTCCCAAGTCAGGCATAACCCTATAAGGGAAATAACAAGTAGTAACATCATGAGGAAAGGCGGCTTTCCAAACGGAATGGAGGCGAGCGGCAATTCCGATGCTGCATCTGCGGCTTTATTGCAGAGTACGAAGGTGAAATTCAATAATGATATGAGAGGTTGACCAAAGGAAGGCAGTAATAAATGAATGAGGAGGGAAATCAGTGAAAATGGCAGCAATATGATGGAATAAAGCGGAACATACAATACGTTCAGAAACACGCCAAGGAAAGATACTTCAAAAAAGTGAAAAAGCAAAATCGGAAGGGCAGCCAGTTGGCAGATGGAACTGAGGATGAATAGCTGCATCGATTTCTTCGGGTATTGCAAGAAGATGCTTGAAGACATGATAATGGAGAATGTGACCGCGAATGAAAGCTGAAAACCTATATCATAGAGCATATTAGGCCGAAAAAACAAAAGTGCCATATAAGTCGATCCGATTGCAGCACCCGCCGAAATCCGCTTCTTGAATAGCAGGAGTAGAAAAAAAAGCATAGCCATTGAACAGGATCTCAACACTGATGGACTGGCTCCTGAAAGTAACATGTAACCCGGAAGGAAGAGTAGGATGGCCATCATCATTCTTTCCCGTGTAATCCCAACCCTGATGCCGATGTAAAATAACATCCCCGTTAAAAAACTGACGTGAAGACCGGAAATCGCCAGTAAATGAACCAAACCCAACCGCTGATAATTAGTAAGGTCCCCTTCATCTATATATCTCTGGTCACCGAATATGAGAGCAGTGACAAAACCGCTTGATTCTTCTGGAAAGTGTTCTCTAATATATGCAATCCCCTTCAGGCGCAAATTACGAATCGAAACCAGGATCGAGTTTCCACCCTCTTTGCATTCTTGAAATGAAATGGAATCCGCTTTCAATATCCAATGGGTGCCTTGGCGGAAAAGATAACGCTGGTAATCGAAACTGTTTTCATTCCTGTTTTTCTCGGGAATTTGCAATGTCCCTTCTGCCGGACATGATAAACCGATTCGCAGAAACCGACTCAGCTTTTCCTGTTCCAATTCGGTCGTGATTTTATAACGAAGCATTAGTCGTTCGCCTTTCTCACTGCCAATGAATCCTTTTAATGAATTTCCATCTATATTCGGTTGGTCTGTAAATGTGATGATAAATTGGCTTTCCGTTCCATGATAGGCAGTTTTGTTTCGGTGATCGGAGAAAGAGGCGGCACCTAAAAATATTCCCATGATCACCAAATGAAAACTAAGGGCCTTCACACTTAACCCCACCGAAAAATAAAGGAAACAGAGAAAAATAAGGATAACGATCAGCAGCTTTACATTTAAAAGAGAATGGGCCATAACACCAAATGTGGCTGAAACGGCCAGTAAGATAAGATGTCTGGCCATGCCTGCCCCCCGTCCTATTTAATTTCGAATATCAGATTGGCCTCTTTTTCCAGTTCCAATAAATCTTCTTTTCCCAGACCGTTTTGTTCAAGTTGTGCTAGCAATGAGAATACAAAGTCCTTTTTTTGTTTTCCATTAACATCGATGGCCCCTTTTGCTTCAACCTTCTCGGTCTTGACATCCGCCTGTTTGAATAATTCGAGGGCATATGGATGATTTTTGTAATCCTCGGCATAATATACAGCCTTTATGCCAGCTTGGATGAGTGATTTACAGCACTGAAGACACGGAAAATGCGTCACATATATTTCCGCCCCATCAGTCGGCACCCCAAATTTCGCACATTGTAAAAGTGCATTCATTTCTGCATGTATCGTTCTGACACAATGATTATCAATTACATAACAGCCGTCATCAATACAATGCGTCCCTCCCGCAATGGACCCATTATATCCACCCGCAATGATTCGGTTGTCCCTGACGATGGTAGCCCCTACAGTAAGGCGTGTACATGTGCTTCTTAAAGCTAATAAATGGCTTTGTGCCATGAAATATTGATCCCAACTAATTCTGTTCATGTTGTATCCCCTTACCTCTTGAATGATTTTCTTCAATTTTACCCTCTTCCTGTCCATTTGTGTAGCATATTCAATCATTCATTTCACCGAAATGGAATCCTGTAACCTTTCAAACGTTTTATCACCGATTCCCGTAACCTGCTTCAATTCATCGATCTCCTTGAATTTCCCTACCGTCTCCCTGTATTCCAGGATCGCATTCGCTTTGGATGGTCCAATTCCCGTCAAGGTTTGCAAATCTTCCTGTGTAGCAGTATTCAAGTTCACCAGCCCTCCTGACGTACCCTTAGTGACGGCATTACCAGACGTCCCGACTTGTATATTCTCCAAGTTCCCTTTGTCTTCTTCACCTATTTCCGGAACATAAATGACCATTTGATCTTCGATGATTTGGGCAAAATTCACTTTATCCGTGTCGGCCTTTTCCGTAAAACTGCCCGCAGCGGAAATCAAATCAATCACCCGGTCACCGGCCTGTGCAGTAAATATGCCCGGGGACTTGACCGCTCCTTTAACATCCACTTTAATGATCTCAGGTTCGGCAGCCGATTCATTTACACTTTGTTCCATCTCAGCTTCTTTTGCAGTAACGGAAAATATATCTTCCGTATCAGCCGGATCCTCCCCTTGTTGAGAAAAAAAGTAAATGCCCCCTGCCACAAATGCCGCGGCAACGGTAATCATCGTCATTTTCCTTTTTAAAATCCCTTCCATTTCTTTACCTCCTTATTGGATTTCGCACGATACATTGTCATAGGACAGATTAAAAATACATAGTGTTTTTAGGAGAATCAATCGCATAAGTGAGAGGAGTTGATCGGAATTGAAGAAAATCGGTGTTATCGGAACCGGAAATATGGGTACCATTTTAATCGAGGCATGGCTGGAGGCAAAAATATTGAATCCGGCAAATCTAATCATTACAAATCGCACACTTTCCAAAGCATTGGTGCTGAAAGAGAAACACCCGGGTATCAAAGTTGCGGAAAGCGCAGCCGAAATCGTCGAACAAGCGGACTTTATCTTTCTCTGTGTAAAACCATTGCAAATTAACAGCCTATTACAAGGCATCAAACAGCATATAAAAAGGGATCAGCTGGTTATTTCCATCACAAGCCCGCTTTCCGTCTCCCAGCTCGAATCGGCAGTGAATGCACCCTGTGCCCGTTTTATCCCGAGTATAACGAACCGTGTGGGTTCAGGCGTATCGTTACTGAGTTTCAGCGAGAGCTGCAGTAAGGAGAAAGTGTCAGCTTTATTTGATTTGGCCTCCGCCATATCGGCACCGGTCATCATTGAAAATGATATCACCCGGGTAGCTTCCGATATTGTCAGCTGCGGCCCTGCCTTCTTCAGCTATTTAGCTCAAGCTTTCATTGACGCGGCTTGCCAAACGACGAAGATTGATAAAGAAACGGCTACGACATTGACTGAGAATATGCTGGTTGGATTAGGGGAATTGCTCGGTAAAGGGGTTTATACATTGCCGACCTTACAGGAAAAGGTTTGTGTAAAAGGTGGAATAACAGGTGAGGGAATCAAGGTTTTAGAAGCTGAAACCGGGGAAATGTTCCATCATCTTTTTCAAGCGACACATGAAAAGTTTGCAGAGGATCTTCACGAAGTTGAAAAACAGTTCGGCCATCCTTATTAATATTCGTAATCAAGATCTCAATTCCTTCTAAAAAGTATAAAAAAGAAGAGGTCAGACCTCCACTCGTACTTGTACGAACGGGGATCTTGACCTCTTTATCATTTACTGGCCACAAACAAGATTCTTTCGGTTTCCGTTACAAGCGGTGCTTCTTCAAGATCCGCCAGAATTTCAGAAACCGTGAAACCTGCTTGCTCCAACCACGTTTTATATTGTTCAACCCGATAGGTCCGTTGATAATGCAACTCATCAAAACGGTCATAAAGGCCGCTTTCATCATGCCTTACAAAAAAACTTAAATCATGTTCCACACTGTAAGGTTCTTCACCCGGGAAGCAATCCCATATATAGGATACTTCTTCACCATTGACAGCAAACGTATGATCACGAAAAATTTCTTCCATTTTATAAACGGAATGGATATCAAACATGAATAATCCGCCATCCTTCAAATGCTCATGAACCCGGCTGAACGTCTTGACTATATCCTCTTCGTCGCGAAGGTAGTTCAGCGAATCACAGAAAATCGTGACACAATCAAATTGGCCAAGTCCTTCGAGTTCAGCCATATTCTGCTGGAAAAGCGGAATCGATAATCCAAGCTTAACCGCTTTTTCATTAGCAACAAGAAGCATTTCATCAGATAAATCCACGCCGGTGACTTCGAATCCGTGCTGCGCCAATTCAACGGTCATTTCCCCGGTTCCACACGCCAAATCCAGGACTTTCCTTCCACCAATTCCATACTGTTCCAGCTTCGCCGTAAGGATCATCAGCCATTTTTCATAAGGTGCGTCCTTCATCAATTCATCGTATACATA
This sequence comes from Bacillus sp. ISL-78, assembly GCF_018613455.1. Classification (NCBI taxonomy): domain Bacteria; kingdom Bacillati; phylum Bacillota; class Bacilli; order Caryophanales; family Bacillaceae; genus Bacillus; species Bacillus sp. ISL-78. Next base: position 319,690 of record NZ_JAGGQC010000013.1, on the reverse strand, counting down.
GGCAAAGCGTTCGTAAGTCATGAAGTCAGTTCACTCTCTAGATCTTCAAAAGGTGCATCTCCCCATAGACGTTCAAGGTTATAATAGTTTCTTTCATCTTTATGGAATATGTGGGCCACTACATCGCCAAGATCCACAAGCACCCATTTCGCCTCGTCAAAACCTTCAAGACGCTTTACATTGATTCCTGATTCATCAGCTTTGCTCTTCATTTCACGAGCTATTGCTTGTACTTGTTTTTCAGAATTACCGTGGCAGATCAAAAAGTAATCCGCTACAAGAGAAATACCTTGCATATTCAATGCCACGATATCCTCCGCTCTTTTATCATCCGCCGCTTTTGCTGCAATTACAAGAAGTTCACGTTCAGTCATTACATCTTCTCCTTCAAATTCATGATCAAATCATTATATGTCTTAAATGTGTCAGGGTAAATCGCCTGATTTCTTTTCATTAAAAAAACAACTGTATTCCTTAAAGCCTGGATGACAGCATGATCCAAATTTTGCTTTGCTGTCTGCCTTACTTCGTCGACACCGGGAAAAGAACGTCCCGGCTCGATATAATCAGCAAGGTATACGACTTTATCCAAAAGGCTCATGCCAACCCTGCCAGACGTGTGATAGGCAATCGCATCCAAGATTTCAGCGTCCTGAATGCCTGCTTCCTTATTCACCAGATAAGCCCCGACAGGAGCGTGCCATAGCTCCATATTGTATTCAAGTAACGCCGGGTCCATTTTTTCAGCGATTATTATTTGCTCCATTTCTTCTTTAGGTCGAAATTTTGCATAATCATGGAAAATGGCTGCAAGCTCGGCTTTTTTGACGTCGGCACCATACCGTTCAGCAAGTTCAATCGCTGACTCGACTACACCCAAGGTATGAATGTACCTGCGCTCGGTGATTTGTTCTTTGACCAGCGCCAATGCTTTCTCACGATTCATATAAACCATTCCCTTTAATATACTTCACCACTGGATCTGCTATTAAATATTTCACGGTTTTCCCTGTTCTTAACTTCCTTCGTATCATGGAAGACGAAATGAACATCTGCGGGACTTTCACCATCGTGATCGGGTATAAGGTATTCTCATTATATCCAGGACGCTTCACCCCGACGAAATTGACCATATGCACCAGCTCGTCGATACGATGCCAATTCGGTAAGTACTCAATCATATCTGCGCCAATGATGAAATAGAACTCATTGGCTGGCTCAAGCTCTTTAAGCAATTTTATCGTGTCATACGTATAAGATGTGCCTTTTCTTTCTATTTCAATACCCTCAATATAAAAAGATGGGTTTCCGGCTATCGCGTTTTCCAACATGGCCAGCCTGTCCATATCGGTTACTTCCTCCGATTTTTCCTTATGTGGAGGAACGTGATTTGGCATGAACCTGATTTCATCTAGCTCAAGGGCATCCAGCACTTCATTGGCTATAATTAAATGCCCGATATGCGGAGGATTGAATGTACCGCCAAGAATTCCAATTTTTTTCATAGATAGGTTCCTTAAGGTAATTTAAGTTGTTTGTTTTCTTTTGATTCTTTATACAGCACAATTGTGTTGCCGATAATCTGAACCAATTCCGCCCGTGCACCTTTTGATAAAGTAAGCCCCACATCATTGCGGTCCTCTTCACAGTTTTGCAGGATGCTGACCTTGATCAATTCACGTACTTCAAGCGCCTCACCAATTTGCTTGATGAGATTATCATTGACTCCGCCTTTACCAACTTGAAAAATTGGATTGAGGTGATGGGCCTTTGATCGTAAAAATCTTTTTTGTTTTCCTGTTAACATGTGTTACCTCCTAGTTTGTTCAAGACAATATCTGTCATTCTTGCTGTATCCGGCATAATGCCTGTCCATATCTCAAATGCAAGTGCGGCCTGGTTGATGAACATTCCCAGACCATTTTGCGTTTCCGCCCCTTTTTCCCTAGCTTCACGCAGCAGCTTGGTTTGCAGAGGGTTATAGATGATATCACTGACAATTGCACCGGTTTTAAGCTGATCGACCTTTAACGGCGAATGATCCAGTTCAGGACTCATTCCAGAAGAAGTCGTTTGGATGATTAAATCATATTGTGATAAGCTTTCTTCCGCTTCGATAATCGAGAGTGCCTTCGATACTTTATCATATGGGCAATCAGAAACAAGCTGGGCCGCTCTTTCCTTTGTCCGGTTTGCAATATCAACTTGCTTTACCCCTTCTTTCACGAGGGTAAAATAAATCGCACGCGCAGCACCGCCCGCTCCGATCACTAACGTTTTTTTAGCCTTGATGTCACCTGATATTTCATCGCATAAAGATTTAAAAAATCCTTTTCCGTCTGTATTATACCCTATAAACCGACCATTTTTGTTAACAACCGTATTTACAGCCCCGATTGCCAGGGCCAGTTCATCCACTTCATCAAGGAAAGGGATGATTGAAGTCTTATGTGGGATCGTGATGTTAAACCCTTCTATACCAAGGGCTTTCATGCCTTTCACGGCATCGTTCAAACCTTCTTTCGTCACATGAAAATGGTGATAAACCGCTTCTATATTTTCTTTTTCAAATGCATCATTATGAATGTCCGGTGACATCGAATGTGCAATTGGATCTCCCATTACCCCATATATCTTTTTCATAGACTAGACGACCCCTATATTTAGATTAATGATTTGCGAACGATCACATTGACGCCCTTTGGAACATGTGCAACGATTTTCGCCCCTGGCTCATTGACCGTCACCCAGCCAAGACCAGAAAACACAATATCCATTTTACCATCTTTCAAGGAAAATTCATGTGGAATCAGCTTCGGAAACTCCTCGATTTGTTCCGGCCTTGGGGGAGTCAGTAATTCCCCGGCATGGTTTTTATACAATTCATCGGCATTTTCCAGTTTCGTACGGTGAATATTCAATTCGTTCGAAAGGTAGCAAGTCAATGAACGCCTTCCGCCTGAGACATAGTCCAACCTGGCCAACCCTCCAAAAAATAGCGTCTGCCCTTCATTCAGTTGGTACACTCTCGGCTTGATTTCCTTTTTCGGCATAATCACCTTGAAGTCCCGTTTGTCCACATAGTGAGCCATTTGATGGTGATTAATGATTCCAGGTGTATCGATCAATGCCTGTTCATCATCCAAAGGAATTTCAATCATATCCAAGGTAGTCCCAGGGAAGTGGGAAGTCGTGATGATATCACTTTCACCGCTCACTTCTTTTATAAGACGGTTGATGAAAGTCGATTTTCCTACATTCGTACAGCCCACCACATAGACATCTTTGCCTCTGCGATACCGCTCGATCGCATCAGCAGCTTCAAGTATGTGCTTTCCCTTTTCCGCACTGACAAGCAGGACATCGATCGGGTTAAGACCCAATTCCTTGGACGATTGCTTCATCCAATTGATCAACTTGTTCGGTTTTACCGATTTAGGCAATAAATCGACCTTATTTCCGATCAGAAGAACATCATTTCTTCCTACAAATCGATGAAGGCCAGGCAGCCAGCTTCCATTGAAATCAAAAATATCGACGATTTTGACGATTAAAGAGTCGGTTTCGCCTACTTTATTCAAGATTTTCAAGAAGTCATCGTCTGTTAATGATACATCCTGAACTTCGTTATAATGTTTCAATTTAAAGCAGCGCTGACAAACGATGCTCTCTTTTTCCAGAGCCGATTTAGGGGCAAAGCCCAACTCCTTCGGATCTTCAGTCTGGACCTTCACACCGCAGCCGATGCACACTAATTCTTGATGATTGTTCAATTGTGATCCTCCCATTCTAGCATTCCTTTTCGTTTAAAAAACGCCATGATCTTTCTTTCAAAATAACGATTGATCCTTGTTCTGAATTCGTCGGTTTGTGCGACAGGGACCACCAAGATCGTATGAAACCCGCCTCTGTTCCCTCCCAATACATCCGTCAATAACTGATCGCCGATTACCACCGTTTCTTCTAATTTCAATCCCATTGTCTTACGGGCTTTATGGAAAGCCCTTGCCATCGGTTTTCTGGCCTGGAAAATAAACGGAATGTGAAGCGGATCGGAAAAAGCCCGAACCCGATTTTCATTATTATTGGACACAATCGTCACTAAAATCCCATGATCCCGCATATTGTCGAACCATTTGATTAAATCGGGGGTGGCAGTCGGCCTATCCCATTCAACGAGAGTATTATCCAAATCGGTAATGACGCCCTTAATCCCTCTTTTTTTCAATTCTTGAGGATCTATATTAAAAATGCTTTTAACATGTTCACTCGGCAAAAATAATTTAAGCATATTGGCACCTCTATATTTTCATTAAAATTTACCGTTTCCATCATATCGAATTTTCAGCCCACTTTCAAAAAAAATTAGGAAAGAATGGCTAACGGTAAAGAAACATCATAATGTATGTTTTCTGATATGGAAAGGCATTTTTCATTAAATAATGGGAAATTTGCAGGCAGACCAGAACCAAAGAACTAATTAGTCATAAAAGATTTCGACAAAAATTTCATTTATTCAACCTGTGGATAACTTTACTAACATTTTCCATACTGATGGACACCATTTCGTTCACTTTGTAAACAACTTAACCACAGGTTATCCACTTTTATCTGTGGATAACAGAACGATTGTTCTCCACGTTTATTTCTGATACAGTAGGGGTACATCAAGGAAGACTTATCAATATATGCAAGTAAACACCAAATTATTCCTCGCAATTCCTACTGGAGGTGAGCAGCCCTTAAGTGGCGTTCTGATGCAAAAACTATCTGATGACCTGTTGCTTGAATCCTATTTTAAAGCACAGAATTTAAAGTTGAGTACCGATTTCATCCGCCTCATAGAAACGGAAATTCATCGAAGGTCCCTAACACATAAAATCCGATCCATATTTTAATATGAAATACATAGGCTGACATCAAATGTCAGCCTCTTATTTTCATTTGAAGTTAGACCGCTCTCATGTATCCAATTGTTTCACCTACACGGACATCTGCGGGAATGGATATATTTTCTTCAAGTTCAAAACTTCCTTTTTCAAAAAGAAGCACAACTGTGGACCCAAAGCTGAAATAAGAAAACTCCTGCCCTTTTTCCAATTCATCCGCATCATCAGTAATGACGATCGAATTTATGAACATGGCACCGACTTTCACCATTGCCAGATTCCCCGCCTCATTTTGAAGTTCAGTTATTGTCCGGTAATTTTTTGATAAAGGCTCTTTTCCATATTTCATCCCCCATTTATTAACGGGGTATGATTTCCTTCCAAGCGTCCATCGTTTGACCACGGAACCCTTGATTGGCGCATGGATCCTATGGTAATGACTCGGGCTTAAGTATAACACGAGATATTTGCCGCCTAAGTACTTTTCCAATAGAAGCTCATCCCCGAGCATTTCCTCCATTGAATATACCTTTCCCTTAACGACGATCTTTTTATCAGCGCGTATCTCCCCTGAGTCCTCAAGTACACCGTCCACGGGACAAGCTACCGCAGATGGAACTGCCGTAATTGGCCTCGCGTCAGCCTTTAACTGCCTTGTAAATAGCTCGTGCAAATTGGTATATGCTTTTAACTCCTTACCAAATTCCTGTTGATTAAGGTTGAATGTTTTTACATAAAGTAAAATCAAGGGCCTGCTCCAACGAGATTGGCTAAAGTGCTTTAATAAACCTGATGAATACTGACCATTCGTCAGTTCAATAAGAACGCGATACAAAGACTGAAACAAAATATAACCACTCCAAATTGTTAAATTGTAAAATTATTCTAAAATCCCCTTGCATAAATTGTATTAAATAAAATATTATTATATAATAAATACTTATGTTTACTATATTTTGTTTTAATTTGTTTCATTTGAAAGGAGTGAAAAGATGTTTTTATTACACGCCCTAGATCAAACCATTAAAAAAGTGAAAGCACAAACAGCAAATATACTTACCCTAATTAATTTATCCCTTGGTGGATTTGCGATAATTGCCGTGATGCACGGTCAATTGAATTTAAGCTTGCTTTTAATCTTCCTGGCAGCCCTTGCAGATCGCTTTGACGGTATGGTTGCACGGAAATTCAACATTGAATCGGAATTGGGTAAGCAACTTGATTCCATGTGTGACATCATATCCTTTGGCGTCGCACCGGCTCTATTATTATACCAAGGAATATTGATAGAATTCGGAGCACCTGGCACACTCTTCACGGTTTTCTATATTGGCTGTGGCGCGTTTCGTCTCGCCCGCTTCAATATAAGTGAAAGCAATGGATATTTTACAGGAGTGCCCATTACGGTTGCGGGCTGCATCGCCACTTTAAGTTATCTAGTCATCCCGTATTTCCATCCGGTCTTTTTCTTATCCCTCATGATTATATTATCATTACTTATGGTCAGTCCATTTAAACTGAAGAAAGTTTAATAAGAAAGCGGATGTCCTAACCGGACATCCGCTTTTTTTGTTCCTATTCCAGCCTAAACCCATCTTATGCTTTTCGGACTAATGGGTCGGTCAAACGCATGAATTCTTCTACATCCACCATACAGGCATTGACCGCTTCTTCCCAAAAATCGCGGGTCTTTAAATCGACGCCTAAATGCTTCTCCGCCAAATCCTCGACATTCATGGAACCGGTATCCTTTAATAGCGCGATATATTTTTCTTCGAATCCTTCAGGTTCTTTCAGGGCATTCGCGTATATGCCTAATGAGAATAAGTAACCGAATGTGTACGGGAAATTATAAAATGGTACACCAGTAATATAAAAATGGAGCTTTGAAGCCCAGAAAGTTGGATTATAATCACTTAAAGCATTGCCATAAGCTTCTTTTTGTGCATCGACCATCAGTTCATTCAATCGTTCAGCACTGACATATCCTTGCTTTCTCTCGTCATAAAACCTAGTTTCGAATAAGTAGCGGGCATGGATATTCATCAATAATGCCACTGAACGCTGAATTTTATCTTCTAAAAGCACCAGCTTTTCTTCCTCACTGGCTGCTTCCTTCACAGCTGCATCCGCTACGACCATTTCAGCAAAAGTGGAGGCGGTTTCCGCCACATTCATTGCATATGACCGATTCAATGGATGGATATCCCTCATCGCATAAGAATGGAATGCATGTCCCAATTCATGAGCCAATGTCGATACATTGGACGGTGTGCCCGAATACGTCATGAAAATTCTTGACTGCTTATTTAATGGAAAGCCGGTGCAAAAACCGCCTGGTCTCTTACCTGGTCTGTCTTCAGCTTCAATCCAGCTGTCTTCAAAAGCTTTTCGGGTGAAGTTCGCTAATTGAGAGCCGAACTTAGAGAATTGCTGGATGATGAAGTCTGCACCTTCTTGATAATCCATTACTTTGGATTCTGCGGTAACAGCGAGCGGTGCATCCAAATCCGCCCAACTTAATTCATCCAAATCCAGTAACTCCGCTTTCCTTTTTAAAAACCTCACAAGCGGCTCTTTATGATCGGCAATTACATTCCACATGCTTTCGAGGGTTTCTTTTTTCATCCTTCCTATTTCAAGAGGCTCTTTCAAAATATCATCCCAGCCCCTTTTTTCATTCACACTGAGACGGAAGCCAGCCAAGTGGTTCAAAGTCCGGGCAAACAGGTCACTTTTTTCCTCCCAAGCCTGTTCCCACGAAGTAAATAATTCTTTCCGGGCCCTTTCATCAGGATCAGAAAATTTATTCGCCGCTTGGCCTACAGAAAGCTTTTCACCTTTATAAGGGATGGTCATTGAACCGACGATCGTATCATACATTTGGCTCCAACCTTCGAAACCGTCCATGGCCAATTGGGTGATTAATGATTCTTCCTTCACGGAAAGCTTTTCCTTTGCCTTTTCCCGACGTTCATTCAATACGAATTTCAATTCATTCAATGGTTCTTTTTCGAGGATTTTCTTAAAAAATGCATCATCAAGCTGTATCAACTTCTCATCCAGCTTGCTTAACACCATATTTAGTGAAGCGACTATCTTCATTTGTTTGATCCGCAGCTGACCAGCCTTTTTATCCTGCGCATTTTGAGCTTCCAGGCATCCAATGAAGGCACCTGCCTGTGAAGATTTCATATTTGTATTTTTAAAAAGATCAAATGCGTGTATTAAACTGATTTCATCATTTCCTACCGGATTGATATTGCTTACAAGCCTGTCTAATTCTTTTACCTCTTCGTTGAATTCATCTAAAAAAATCAGGAACTCCTTGGAAGAGCTTCCCCCTTTAAAAAAGATATCCAAATCCCATGTCATAGAATATCCCATACTAAATTGCCCCCTTTTTATCACTAACCCCATTATAGAGGTTCATTCATTATTTTTCTAATTAAAAGGAATTTTCAGTATCTTTCAGAACATTTTTCTATATCCCAGATTAAAAGCATGTTATGATGAATATATTCTTGGGAAAGGGGTGGTTGATTCATATGAAATTCTTTATTCACATGTCTGCCATCATCCTGCTCCTTTGGACACTGCCCATACAGTTCCACCATCATGCACAGCAGCTAACCATTGAAGAACATACCGATGTCCACCATTGGGATAAGGCTGACAAGAAACAGCCTTTCGTGCCGTCCTTTAGTTCATGGCAGTCACTTATCGTAATACTCATTTTCGAATTTTCCATTTTGGGCTTTCTTTATTTTCACTCGAATCTTCTACGGCGATATCTCAGTCCCGTTTTTTATCAGGCGAATTACGTAGCCTCACGCTCTGACATTTTATAAAAAATAAAATGGAGGAGTGATTCATATGTGGTTTCGACTAATTATGGTAGGGGTCTTTTCTTTAACCGCTTCACGTCTGTTCCTTTTTCAGGGAATCGAAATTTATCATGCATTTACAGATTTGATCAGAAATAAATATTAAAAAAAGAGTGCGGGGAAATTCCCTCGCACTCTCTTTGTTTACCATTCCTATCCTTTAGCTTTCTTTTCCTTCTCTTTTTCTGCCCTGTAAAATTCATGGAACATCTTCATCAAAGCACGTTTTTCGATCCTTGATACATAACTGCGGGAAATCCCAAGCTCTTTTGCGATTTCCCTCTGGGTTTTCTCCTTTTTCAAATCCAGGCCAAACCTGCCTACAATGACTTCCTTTTCGCGTTCATCCAAAATATCAATATACTTTTTCACCTTTTCAATTTCCATATTAAGCTGAATCGTATCGATGACATCCTCCGATTCCGATTTCAGCACATCGATTAAACTGATTTCATTACCTTCCTTATCCTGACCGATCGGATCATGCAGGGAAATATCTTTCTTCGTTTTCTTTGTCGCACGTAAATGCATCAAGATCTCATTCTCAATGCATCGCGCCGCATATGTGGCAAGCTTCGTACCCTTACCATCCGAATAACTCTCAATGGCCTTTATCAACCCAATTGTCCCAATCGAAATCAAATCCTCTGTATCTTCGCCCGTATTCTCGAATTTCTTGACGATATGGGCAACAAGCCTGAGATTATGTTCAATCAGGATGTTGCGGGCATCACCGTCCCCTTCACTCATAAGCTTCAGATATCTCTTTTCATCCTGAGATGACAAGGGCTGGGGAAAAGCATTGTTTTTCACATAGGAAACAAATAAGTAAAATTCTTTGATAATATAGCCGACAACTGTAAGTATTCCGGGCATTGGCTTCATCCCCCGTTTCTTTGGTTTCCCTATTCATACCTATGCAACAGTGGGCTTGTTCGTGTCTGTCCCACAAAAAGAAATCACGAAAGTATTAAATGTTCAAACCAGCCTGGATGAATTCACAAACGAACGAAGGCAAATGTTCATATAATGATAGGGAATTTTTTAGGGAAAGGGGGTTTTACGATGGGATATAACTATGGACCATACGGATGCAGCTATGGTTATCCGGCTCCTGCGCCTTGTTATGCAGGGTCCGGTTCCGGCTTTGGTTATGGCCTGTTTATTGTCCTCCTGGTTTTATTGCTCATTTTCGGGTTTTGGTGGTTGCCGGGATGTGGATTTGGTTATGGAGGATCAGGTCCGTGCTGCTGATTCAGGCAAAGAAAAAAACTCGGCCCGAGGGCCGAGTTTTCCCATTTTACCTATTCATATCTAACGTTGCCGTTTCGAGTAGATCAGCGTCATGACCATCTTGATCAACATCTCTTCAATTTATCATGTTTCCAATGGCATTTTCCGCTGTTCATATACATACAAACCATGACAATGCTGGCCATGCACCGGGAAATCCGTTAGCCGGTATCCTTCTCCTGCCAATAGCAACGCTTCTCTCCTTTTACGTAAAACAAGTTCAACATATTAACCTCCACCTTTCTTTAATTTTTTTATGAACGGAATACCTACCTCATATGTTTTTAGAAAAAAGGACGATGCTTCATCGCTTTATCTAGATGTTCTTCTCGAATCTTGTGGATTCTCTCCTGTTGCAAACATTCCTCGGCAGTCATTTTTTTCATTTTAATCGTGATTGTGAAAAAAAGCATATTCAGTGTCATAATATCACCTCCTTTAAGGGAGCGGCCCAACAAAAAGGCATAAAAAGGCCGCAGAAAGTTACGTCCTCCTGCGGGCTTTTTTAGAGAATATAAAAAGACCGCAGGATAAAACACTTCTCCCTGCGGCCGCTATGTCTGAATGATTAATAAAGCCAAATTGCTTTAGAAATATTCCGCTTGGCACAGGTCGAATGTTATGTGATTGTCATTTGAAACGGACCGGCTGATTGCGACGACTCCATGTAGATACAATGTCATTTTCTTCGACCTCCTTTGGAATATTTTTTATTACTTGGTAAGTATATCCACAAATTCGATATTTGTAAACGGCTTTTGCCTATTTATTTGAAAATTTCGATCTTTTTACCCATTTTCAATAGTCATTATTGCCTTAAGAAGGTAAATCGTATGATAAATCTGCCCCTTAATGGGCTACAACCATTGGAATAATAAAAAAACCTGATTCTTTAAAAGAATCAGGACAGACTGTAGATAAACTCGAGTTTGTCTACAGATTTAATAAGGGTTTGTAAAATCTCGAACGTCGATTTCCTCTTCAGGCACTCGCTTTCCGCGAGCGGTCCGGGAGCCTCCTCGGCGCTTTTGCGCCTGCGGGGTCTCCCCTCGACGCGCTTTCCCCGCAGGAGTCTCGTACCTTCCGTTCCAATCGACTTAGTTTATTACCCTTTGTCTAAACTAAGGTTGCTTCTATTGTTGTAAAGTGTCCTGGTCATCCATTTCGGCCAAGATCTTCTTATATTTTTTTGATAATGAGAAAAATACTATGGATATGCCCAGGAACATGATTGTCGCTCCCATATAGACATATGTGCCAATCATCGCTTTGTCGTCAGTGGGAAGGATGGTTCCTATATAGAAGAACGAACCAACACATAACAAAGTGATCGCAAATTGTTTAAAATCGACCATTTTCGAACGCAGCATTGCCGCCGTTTGTTTTTTGCGGTTTTTCATGCCATTCCACCTTCTTTCAAGCTAATAAGATATCGATATCTCATTCTACCATATTTATTCCAAATGACAGGGTGTAAATAATGGCAGTCAGCTATGAAGCGGTCCCTAAACGATTATCCTTGCAGCGCTTGCTCCAAGTCTTCCAATAAGTCTTCAACATCTTCCAGACCTACTGAAATACGAATCAACCCATCAGTTATCCCAAGTTCTGCACGACGCTCAGCCGGAATGGAAGCATGTGTCATCAAGGCCGGAATGGAAATCAAGCTCTCCACTGCCCCCAGGCTTTCCGCAAGTGTAAAGTATCTCACTTTGTTCAAAACGGACTCGGCCTTTTCCGCACTGCCGACATCAAATGAAACCATACCGCCGAATCCACGCGATTGTTTTTTGGCAATATCATGATTTGGGTGGTTTTCAAGACCTGGGTAATAGATTTTCGAAACGCCTTCATGACCGGATAGGAAACGAACGATTTGAGATGTATTTTTTTCATGTTCTTCCATCCTGATTCCCAGCGTTTTAATGCCTCGCATCAGCAACCATGAATCCTGGGGCCCTAGCACGCCTCCTGTAGAGTTTTGGATGAAATGAAGGTCATTGCCAAGCTTTTCATCATTCACCACGACAAGACCCGCTACAACATCGCTGTGTCCCCCCAGATACTTGGTTGCGCTATGAAGCACGATATCGGCTCCAAGTGAAAGCGGATTTTGCCAGTATGGCGTACTGAAGGTATTATCCACAATGGTGAGGATGCCGTTTTCTTTGGCTATTTTTGATACTTCTTCCAAATCGGTGATTTTCAATAATGGATTCGTCGGAGTTTCAATGAACAGCGCTTTCGTATTGTCCCTTATCTCTTTTTCGATCGAGTGTATGTCACTCGTATTGATGAACGTAGCTTCCACCCCGAAGCGGTTAAGCACTTTAGTGATGACCCGGAAAGACCCTCCATAAACATCATCTGTCATCAATACATGATCACCATGACTGAACAGCATCATAACCGCAGTCATCGCTGCCATTCCTGATCCGAAGGCGAAACCTCTTTTTCCTTCCTCGAGATCCTTGATCAGTTCTTCGAGGGCATGTCGGGTCGGGTTGCCTGTACGGGAATATTCGTAGCCCCGATGATTCCCCGGACCATCCTGTTTATATGTGCTCACTTGATAAATCGGCACCGAAACCGCCCCTGTTTGTTCATCACCAAAAATGCCGCCATGGATCAATTGTGTTTTTTTTCTCATTTTACATTCCTCCCTGATAAATTTTTTTACTTAAGTAACGTTCACTTGAATCCGGAAATATGACGACGATATTCGTCCCCCGGGAAGCCTTGGCCGCTTCTTTCATGGCCGCTGCAAATGCCGCACCGGAAGAACTGCCGACAAGAAGGCCTTCTTTAATCGCCAATTCCTTCACCATATCGAAAGCGTCACGATCGCTTATCGTATGGATTCGGTCAAAATACGTTTCATCCATATAGGCGGGTAGAAATTCCATCCCGATCCCCTCTGTTTTATGGGGTCCTGCTTTTCCGCCGTTTAAAATCGATCCTTCTGGTTCGACAATGACGGTTTTGACAGCAGTGTTCTTTTCTTTCAAATATCGCGATGTTCCCATGAATGTCCCGCCCGTCCCGGCACCGGCAACAAACACATCCACATCGCCTTCCATCTGTTCCCATATTTCAGGTCCCAGCGTTTTATAATAGGCATCAGGATTGGATGGGTTGGCGAACTGCTGGGGACAGTATGATCCCGGAATTTCAGCCAGCAGCGCCTTAGCCTTGGCGATTGCTCCTGTCATCCCTTCCTCTGTCGGGGTTTGGATCACATTCGCTCCAAGGGCACGCATCAATTCCTGTTTCTCGGTGCTGAATTTCTCCGGAACGCAAAATATCACGTCCACCCCACTGTTTATCGCAGCCAACGCCAAGCCAATCCCGGTATTCCCGGCAGTCGGTTCGATGATCGTCCCGCCCTTTTTCACCTTCCCTGTCTCCAGCGCTTTGGCTAACAGCTCTTGACCAAGCCGATCCTTCACACTGCCTCCCGGATTGAAGTATTCCAGTTTGGCAAAGATACGGACTCCATCCGGAAGCGGGAAATGGGTGATTTCCATCATCGGCGTTTCCCCTATCAACTCATGAATGTTTTTAAAGACTTTCATATTCGGACATCCTTTCGTAGTTATCCTACCAATTTAATGAGGATTATGCAATAAAGAATGATCAGCAGAAAAGCTTCCGCTGACCACTTACCATTCATTTCATTTTTTCAACCATTTTCAAAATCAGCGCCGCTGAATGAAGAGCCACAGTTTCCAGGAATTTATCAAAGGAAATATTGGACTCCTTACCTGCAATATCCGAAAGGGAACGAATGATGACAAACGGTGTTTTGAATTGGAAGGCTACCTGTGCAATGGCTGCCGCTTCCATTTCCACCGCGTATAAATCAGAGAATTTCCCTCTGACGAACTCAACCCTGTCAGGATCATTCATGAAAGAATCCCCCGTCACGATCAACCCTTTCGCCACTTGTATATCCTCGATTTCTTTTGCTGCTTCTTCTGCGATTGCAAAAAGCTTTTCATCCGGTGTGAAAGCTGCAGGCAACTGAGGGACTTGACCGTATTCATATCCAAAAATCGTCACATCGACATCATGGTGCCGCACTTCCGTGGATATGACCACATCCCCTACATTCAGTTCTGGGTGATAACCGCCGGCAGAGCCAGTATTGATGACCGCATCCGGTTTGAATTTTTCTAACAGGATTGCAGTGGACATTGCCGCATTCACTTTACCGATACCCGATTTAAGTAAAATGACCTCGATACCATTCAGTGTGCCTGTATTGAACTCGGAACCGGCAATGGTCACCTGCTCCAACCCTTCCAATTTATCACGTAAAATCGTAACTTCTTCTTCCATTGCTCCGATTATGGCTACCTTCATTAGTAAAAACCTCTTCCTATAATTTTTCCGCCTCCATGATCCAGACAAATTGATTGCAGCGCTCGAAGTTCACTTTATATCCATTTGCTTCAAGCACATTTTCCAAAAAAGGAATCGTAGTATAATATTCCGTTTGCAAATCGTTCGCCAAATTATGAAAGCCTGCCTGCCTTGCATCTTGAATCGCTCGTTCATGCGCTTCCTTTGATTGATACATTGTGTCAGCAAACACTATTTTACCACCAGTATTCAGTAACTTTCCATAGTTGGCTATCGCTTTTTCTTTTTCTTCATCGTTTAAATGATGAAACGCGTACGTACTCACGATCGAATCAACCTGTTCCGGCTTCGGAAAAACGATAAAATCACCATCTACAATTTCCGTTTCACCGCTCAGCTTGCTTTCCGCTATTTCCCTCATAGCAGGTGAAGGTTCTATTCCCGATACCTTTAGGCCCTTCTTCAAAAGTCTTTCCGTCAAATTCCCGGTACCCACCCCGAACTCCAGCACATGACCAAAAGCCCGATCGGTGACGCTGTCCAATATGCCATCATAATGTTTAAAAACCTCTTGATACTCAATATCGTGTCCACCAACCGTATCATCATACGATTTCGACCATTCTTCAAATAAACCTATAAATTCTCTGCCCATTTTTAATCACCTTTTATAATAAGATAATAAAACCTATAAGCATAATATGAAATAAAAAGAGAAACAGTTCTTGTTTTTAGGCAAATTCATTAAGTTCAGAATCGGGACAAATGGTGGTAAACTAACAGTATCTGAATTTTGGAGGGGAACAGTCATGAGTTTTCAACTCGACTTAAACTTATTCGAAGATAAAATAGAATTTTTCGAGGCAGAGAGCATCAAGAATCTTGAAGAAAAAATCCAATCGCAAATTGAAATCAATAAAGCGATCATGCTTCAGGTGGAATCCGTGTCACACCAAATGTATGTAAGTGAAGAAGGCAGACGTTTTTATAGTGCAGTCGTCCACTTTAAAGCTAAAAAATGATCATCATGAAAAACCCCCGAAAAGCGGAATTCCTTTCGGGGGTTTTTCGTTTATCCATTTTTTCTGGACATTATCTCTTATCGTTTGTCTTCAGCTCTTCGACTTTTACAGGTTTCCAACCTGATCCGTCCACCCATTCAATGTAAACCCGGAAGGTTTTAGGGTTGTCTCCTTCAGAAACCGTACCGATTGCCGTGGTCGGCGAACCGCCGTTTTGCAGCCACCATAGCTTCATGCTGCCTTCATCGATTCCAGCTCCGCTTGCTATCGCTTTACTCATTTCATTCCAATCGACCGAGTTCTTTTCGAAGCTGGTAGTGTGCTCTCCGGATTGCTCCGTTCCTACTGGTTTCCAGCCCTCACTTGTATATGTAGCCGCAACATTGCCATCGCCGCTGCCTTCCACTTCCACAAGTTCGGCATCTCCTGCTTTTTCTGAATCTGCATCACCTTCAGTCTTCTCTTCTGCATCTTCCTTTTTTGCTTTACTATCTTCTTTTTCGGCATCTTCTTCTGTTGCTTCACTATCACCTACTGCGTCTTCCTTCTCCGAATCCGTTTCTTCCTCTTTGCCAGCAGGTTTGTCCACTACTTTCCCCTTTTCTGTCTCGGCGACTTGCTTTGGTTCAGAGGTGGCTTTTTTTGAATCGGTGCCATCATCACTTAAGAAAATCGAGACTGCGACAATGACGATTAAAATGGAAACGATGGTGATTGCAATATTATATATTTTATTTACTTTTCTTTTTTGATCTCTCTGATTGAAACGTGAGCCCAAGGTCCATTCCTCCCCTTACCATTTCTTACTGCCTCATTTTAACATGATTTAGCCAGAGATAGAAGGGAATGGTTTCCTACACTTTTCGTCAATTCTCGTTTTTGTCCTGGTCCTTCGAGTACAGGACTTTTACAATATCTGAAAAAAGAGGCGTCATGCTGGAACTGTTTTCCTTCGTTTCAAAACTTACGGTGACAAGAGCATATTTGGGATCTTTATAGGGAAAGTAGCCTGCAAACCATTTATTGAGCTCCCCTTTTTCGATATTGGTCTGAGCTGTCCCGGACTTGCCGGCGACCTCCACAGGCAAATCTCTCAAGGAAGCGCCCGTCCCTTTCTCTTCCGTCACGACCTTCCTAAGTAGATGCTGCATCTTCATCGTTGTATATGGAGACAGTGTCTCCCCGCCAATACTTTGATTGGGAAAATCGACGACCGTCGTACTATTGTTAAATTCGACCTTGGAAACGGCTTTGACCTGTTCCTTCTTGCCGCCGCGGGCAATCGTTGCCATCATATTCGCGATCGCGAGCGGCGTCGTTTGGACATCCTGCTGGCCAATTGCCGTTTTGGCAACCATTCTGGGATCTTTTTTTAAATTGTCATCATGCCAGACCTTTCCTGTTTGCTCATGATGCAGCTGAGTGACTTCCGTGTGATATACGTCCCCTTGCCAGCCCGTTTCACCAACCAGCCCTAACTTTTTTGCATATTTGTCCAAAAAGTCCGGATCCTTCTCCGCTATTTCCTGTGACAATTCGGCAAACGTCCTATTGCAGCTTTGGGCAAAGCTATTTTCAAAGTTAAGTACGCCCAGTTCCCTCTGTTTATCCGTTTTGCCGTCTATCGTCAAATTACAATTAAATGTCCGGGTGGGACTGGCCGCTTCATAATCGATGGCTGCTGCTGCCGTGACCGTTTTAAAGACGGAACCCGGCGTTTTTTGAGTCAGCATCATATTGACGGCCCCTTCGCCATTCGGATCTTTTATATTAAGCGCCGGACGCGATACCATGGCGACGATTTCACTTTTTTCGATATCGATCAGGACGAGACCGCCTTTTTTTATCCCGCGTTCATCGACTAGCTTCTCCGCTTTCTCCTGAATTTCTTTATCGATCGTCGTCATGACCTTCACCGGGTAAAGCGGATTTGCAGGTTCCACATATTTAACATCGACACCGAACATCGGTCCTCCGCTGGCGTCCACGTGAAAAACGAGCTTCGATTCCCCAGCGGAAAGCAAGAACTCATCAAAGGTCCTTTGCAGTCCCGTATTGCCTATTTTCGTTTCAGGAGATAAATTCATGTCCGGATAACGTTTTTTCTTTTCCGCATCAGATATGTTCGTCGTTCCGATCAATTGTGCTGCAGGCGTTTGATCATGATATAATTTCTCATTCACGGCAAAGACCCCTGGAATCTTCAATTCATTGATTGCCTTAGATTGGCTGGACGTCAACTCTATCGGTTCATCCCCGCCAAATACGAATGGTTCATCCGCTTCTTCTATCGCGCGTTTTAACTCCGCTTCCGATTTTCCTATTATCGAGGCCACTTCATCTATGGGCCATGTCATTTTTTTTAGAAAGGGAAAAAGGACGAGCGTCGGGATTTCTTCATGTGCTAGCGGTTCTCCATTTCTGTCATAGAACTTTCCGCGTCCATCATCAATCTTTAATATTTGTGAACGCTGATTCACGCTTGCTTCCAACAGGTTCACATCATGCTTTGAAAAAGATTCTGTCGATACAAGTTGGATGTAGGCAAGCCTGCCTATGAGCATCAGCATGAAAGTGGTCAAAAAAAGAGCCAGCAACCTCATTCGTTTCTTTTTCATAAAATACACCTCGGTAACCATTGTTGACGAGGTGCGAATTTTTAAACAATTATGAACAAATTTAACGCGGCACTTTTCCGATAAAAAAGAGGATGCCCCGATGGACATCCCCTTTTGCATTTTATTTAGTCGATGGATACAATCTTGACGCTCATTTCGCCGCCAGGTGTCATGATCGATACCTTGTCGCCGACCCTTTTCCCTATCAGGCTTTTCGCGATCGGGGAATCATTGGAGATTTTTCCTTCGAATGGATCCGCTTCAACGCTTCCTACGATGGAATATGTTTCTTCGTCACCATTTGGAAGTTCCACGAAGGTTACCGATTTTCCAAGTGAAACTGTATCTGTATTCGAATCATTGCCTTCAATGATTTTTGCATTGCGGATCATGTTTTCGATTGTTGTAATACGTCCTTCAACGAAAGCCTGCTCCTCTTTTGCGGAATCGTATTCTGAGTTCTCGGAAAGGTCCCCAAAACTGCGGGCGATTTTGATTCTTTCCACCACTTCTTTACGTTTAACCGTTTTTAACTGTTCCAGTTCCTGTTCAAGCTTTAACTTACCTTCTTTAGTCATTGGATATTCTTTTTCAATTGCCAAAACCCTTCACTCCTTCAAATTCTTTACAGCAAGCATTCGCTGTGACAAGTTTATGTACTATATAGTGCTTAACCCTAAATCGAGTCAAAATATATAATTGCGCGACTTAAAAAGTCGCGCTTCGATACTAAGAAACAATCCGTTCCTTAGTATATAAACCGACTGCGGTGAGCAGCCGGTTCGTTCTGTATCAAGAATAGAGTATTGCGTTTTCCAACATTTGTCCAGTCTTTCCCATTAATTAAATGGGATTTTTAAATAAACGGAGGAAAATGGCACCTATCATTATTTATGCTATGTTATTACAAAAAAGACTTTTGTTCAAGGATTGTTTGAATTTTTGTCACCATAAGGTCAATCGCCACATGGTTTTGGCCGCCTTCTGGTATGATGATGTCGGCATAACGCTTCGTCGGTTCTATGAACTGATTATGCATCGGACGGACGACACTGATGTATTGTTCGATGACGGAATCTATGGACCGGCCGCGTTCTTTAATATCACGGGTCATCCGGCGAAGGATCCGCAGGTCTGCGTCCGTATCGACATATAACTTCATATCCATCAGGTCTCGTAGGCGCTCATCCTCCAGTACAAGAATCCCTTCAAGGATGATGACATCCTGTGGCTCAACCGTGATGACTTCTTCCGACCGCGTATGGATCGAATAATCATAAACCGGTTTTTCTATCGTTTCATAGCGCAGCAAAGCGTTAATGTGATCGATTAGCAAATCATTATCAAATGCAAGCGGATGATCATAATTCGTTTTCAAGCGTTCTTCAAAAGGCAGATGACTTTGATCTTTATAATAATAATCTTGTTCGATCATCAAAATGGAATGTCCTTGGAAGAATTCAAAAATGGAACGGGTAACACTTGTTTTACCTGATCCCGAACCTCCGGTAACTCCAATGACCACTGGTTTCTTTCTTGTCATATCAATTCTCCTTCCGCATCATATTGTTCACATAAACTCTATTATCTACTTGAATGCGGACAATTTGAAGCGGATGGCGGGCTGCCTCCAGCTCCTTACCTGACTCATCCCAGATCGTACCGATTTTTTGAGTGAAGTTTTCGATTTCCGGTCCAAAAAACTCCACTTCATCCCCAGGCTTGAAGAAATTACGTTGCTGCATGGTGACGATTTTAGTTTCCTCGTTGTAATCAAGCACCAATCCTGCGAAGTCGAAGCGAGTCTTTACGGTATGATTCCCGAACATTTGCTGTTTATACCCAGGAATTTCCCCTTCCATGAACGATGATGCCGTCTCACGGTTCGCACACTTATCAAGCTCTTCCAGCCATTCTTGTTTAATCTTGAAATTGTCGGGATCGGCACAATATGCATCAATCACTTTACGATACACGCTGACAACCGTTGCAATATAATGAATCGATTTCATTCTTCCTTCGACTTTTAAGCTGTCTATGCCAATTTCAATCATGCCAGGCAGTGATTCAATCAGCTTCAAGTCTTTTGGACTCATTGCGAATGGAGCATCTTCTTTATCGAATAAAGCCTTTTCCCCATCTTGATCCAACTCATATAAATCATAATCCCAACGGCAAGACTGACAGCAGCCGCCGCGGTTCGAATCACGCGCCGTCATATGGTTCGAAAGGGTGCAGCGTCCGGAATAGGCAATGCACATGGCCCCATGAACGAAAGCCTCGATTTCGATATCGACCTTCTCCTTCATTTCACGGATTTCATCAGCACTCGTCTCACGTGCCAAAACAACACGCTCCAAGCCTTCCTCTTTCCAATACTGAACAGCCTTCCAGTTCGATAGCGATTGCTGTGTGCTTAAATGGATCTCGACTTTCGGAGCGACCCTTTTACAGGTTTCGATGATTAATGGATCGGCGACGATGATACCATGAACCCCTGCCTCCTGAAGACCTTCCAGGTATTCATCAAGACCATCGATATTTTCATTATGTGCGAAGATATTTGTAGTTACATATACTTTTGCACCATACTTATTGGCGAATTCGACGCCTTCCTTCATTTCCTCAAACGTGAAGTTACCGGCATTGGAACGAAGGCCATACTCCTGACCGCCAATGAACACGGCATCCGCGCCGTAATGGACGGCAATTTTTAATTTTTCAAGGTTGCCGGCCGGAGCCAGCAATTCCGGTTTTTTTACAATGACTCTCTTTCCATCAACGATCTTGGAAATTTTATCAGCAATAGCATTCAAGGCTATTCCTCCTCTTTCTCTTACCCTTTTCTTTAATAAACCGATTCTTTAAAGAAGAACCCGGTATCCAACTCACGGTTATCCGGCTGAACCGCTTTGACTTTTTCAAAAAGTTCCGATTTGATATCCTCATAGCGGTCAGGGTCTTCAGAGCATACGTCAATCGCTTCCCGATATAACTTTGTCATTTCAATGACATATTCCGGTGTTTGCAGTAACCCTTCGATTTTCAGAGAATCGATTTCCGCTTCAATCAATTCCTGAAGTTCATCAATCATGCACATATCATTCGGACTCATGATATGTGTACCATTTTCATCTTCATAAATCGGGTATTTATTTTCGCGTTCCTTATCATGCAAGAACATATTTCTATGTTCCTTCCGATTTTCCACTTCCAATGCCTTGCCTTGGTATTCAAAGTAATTACCTAGGAGCGTACGCTTCGATTGGAACATGCATGTCATGCCATGCACTTGCACTTCAATCTCCACTTCGGCATTTTCCTTCATTTCCACGATCTCGTCCAGACTTATCTCACGCGCAGCAACGGCACGGACGGCACCGCGTTTTCCCCAGTAATTACATGTGTACCAGTTCGTTACCGTCATCTCCGTATTCCAGTGCAGGGGCATATCAGGTGCCACGGCACGGACAGCCATCAAGACTGCGGGATCACCGAAAATGATCCGGTCGGCACCAGCCTCTTTAAGGAATGTAACATACCCTTCAAGCTCGTCCACTTTTTCATTATGAAAAATGGCGTTCATGGATACGTACACTTTCTTGCCCGCAGCATGTGCAAGTTCAATTGCCTCCTCTACATCTTCACGATTGAACTCACCTGCCAGCCTTAGCGCATAACGTTGTTCGCCAATGACGAAGGCGTCAGCGCCAGCATCGATGAGTTCCGTTATATGATCGACACTTGTCGGAGTCACGAGTAATTCAGGCTTTTTCATTTTTGTCACCTCTATGTTTACTAATGGCCACACCATCACCTATCGGCAAAATTACAGTATCGAAATGGGGATGGTCATGTAACCAGATGTTAAAGTCTCTGATTTTTTTGATTAGAGCTCGCTTTCTTCTCGTCATTTCCATTTCTTCAATGTTTTCGGCAACCAAGCCTTTGAATAAAACATTGTCAGTAATGATGATGCCAGCATCAGCAAGGAATGGTTCAAACAGTTCAAAGAATCGCTTGTACTGTCCTTTAGCTGCATCAACGAAGATGATATCGAACGGGCCATGCTCCATCACTTTCGGTCCCGCTTCAAGGGCATCCCCTTCAATGAGGGTGATCCTTTCCGACAGTCCCGCCTTCTTGAAGTTAGCCCTTGCCTGCTCAATACGGGCTTCATTCCGTTCAAGTGTGACGATTTCTGCTTCCGGAAGGGTCTCAGCCATCCTTATGGCCGAATAGCCAATTGCCGAACCTACTTCCAATATCGCCTTTGGCTGATGAAGCCTTAAAATCTGAAGCAGCACTTCAATTCCTTCGGGCTCCATGATCGGCACATTATTTTCCATCGCAAAATCTTCCAACTCCTTAAGCAAACCCGTACGCTCCGGAATTAAGGAATGGAGATATTGTTCTATTTTTCCGTTCAAAACGTTTCCTCCATTTATAAGGAAAACAAAAGCGCTTGGCCAGTAACATGAAAAAATTGATTGAACAATTTCTTCACAAGGAGCTGAAACAAGTATGCTTGACGATCTACATTTCCTTATCTTCAAAATAAAACCCGGCATTCGCCGAGTTACGTCACCGATAAAAATCGGATCAAAAATTCACTTGTACTATTCTATCATAAAAACGAGGGGAAAGTAATATCTCTCCCCCCTCAGTAGCCTTGCATTTTTTTCTTTATTTATTGGAAATATGCTCTGCCTTTTTGTTATTGTGGTCATCCAAGGTCTTGGAGTAAAGGACTTCGCCTTCAGGTGTTGCCAAAAAGTACAGGTAATCCGTTTTCTCAGGTTTCAATACCGCATCGATCGATGTCGTTCCGGCATTTGCAATCGGCCCTGGCGGCAGCCCCTTGTTCTTATACGTATTATAAGGGGATTTCACCTCAAGGTCTTTATAATACACCCTGCTCTTATGTGAACCCTTCGCATACAAAACGGTCGGATCCGTTTGAAGCGGCATATCTTCCTTAATACGATTGTAAAAGACGGAAGCTATCTTTCCGCGATCGACTTGTGCCGTCGCCTCTTCTTCGACAAGCGAAGCGAAGGTCAGCATCTCGTGTACGGAATAATCGTTCTTGTCCATTTGGCCCTCGTAAGCCTGCAATGTCTCTTCGGTTTTCTTCAGCATCTCGATGACGATCGATTCAAGGGTCGGCTTTTCCTCATAAAAGTCATAAGTAGCTGGGAAAAGGTACCCTTCAAGCGGATATAAAACCTTTTCATTTTCGATTTCCGAGGTCAATAGCTGCGGAAATTGTTCTTGCATGGAATTAACGAACTTCTTATCATTCAATTCCTTGAAGACCTTTTTCGGATCTTCGCCCGTCTTGCCCGCGATGATATCGGCAATTTGGATTAGCTGCTTCCCTTCTGGGATCGTTATTCTCATTGCCGCTTCCTTCATGAGTTTTCCGGTTTTGATGCTTGTGACAATATCTTCAATCGGCATCGAAGGTGATAATTTATACTCCCCTGCCTGAAAACCGGATTCATTGCGGAATTTAATATAATATTTGAATACGCGTGCGTCCTTGATTATTCCCTGCTCTTCAAGCAGAGTTGAAATTCCGTTAACGGATGAACCGATCGGGATTTTCACTTTCTTGATGGTGTCATCATCCGGATCGACTGGTTTCATGGCTGAGTTGATATATAAAAAGCCCACCAGACCAACTATCCCAATTAGTAAAATAAGCGAAGCGATCGTAATCATGATGATTTTACGAACCAGCTTGGCTTCTCCTTGCTGTTCTAACAATTTCATTCGGATATGTTCCTTTTTAGATAAATTTTTATCTTTTTCATCCATGTTCATTCCCCCTGCAAACTCACACCAACTACAGAATGGTTTCTAGATGATGCTTTTTCTCTAATTAATCTTTGCTTCGAACATTATACTAAAATCAACAAATAATTACATGTTTTTTGCAAAACTACATTCATCAATACTCTATTTATGGCAAAAATGCACTAGTTTTGTCAATATACAGGTATTATTTAATAGGAAAATGAGGGGATATTGATTTCCGCACCAGGCACTCCCTTTGATGCGTTTTTCCCGCAGAGACCCGCTACCTTACTCCCCAATCAACTATTTATTAACTTAGAAACCATACTCGAGGAGTTGATGGTGCCGCTTGGGGTAAGTTGGTTCGGGAACATCATTTGATGAAAGATATGTTTCCGAACTCTTTTTGCCCACAGTCTTTTTATGGCTTGTACAATCTAGACGTTGATTTACGCTCCAGGGACTCACTTTCCGCGGGCTGTCTCGGGAGCCTCCTCGGCTTCCGCCTGCGGGTCTCCTTAGACACACTTTTCCCGCAGGAGTCTCGCACACCCGCTCCAATCAACTCTGTTTTAATTATACTCAGCTTAAAATGTTTCCTGCATATGTTGGCATTTTAGGGAAAATTACAGAAATATTCATATAGGAATGCCATAATAATTTGAGGAAAAGGAAAGGTGTGAAGGAGTTGGACCATTCTTATTTTGTAGGTTGGGGACATTGGCACTCATTAACGCCGGACTTGCTCAAGGGAAAAATAGAATGGCGCTGAACTGGTTCTTGCTATCATTATTTTTGGGTCCGTTCGCTACTTTTATGCTTTTATTCGCAAAGAAAAGATAAGTGGTTACTGGTACAAAAATGAAAAAACGACCTTTATGCCTGCAATTTTATACAGGTTTTTACAATTCGAACGTTTATTTCACTCCAGGTACTCGCTTTCCGCGGTTTTCGTCTGCGGGGTCCTCCTTTGATATGCTTTTTCCGCAGAGGTCTCGCACACCCGCTCCAATCAACCTAAAATAGTTTCGTAAAAACAACAATCATTACGAAAAAAGCAAAAAAAAAACCGACCTTTAGGGGCCGGTTTTTTCATTTATTCTTCTTCCGCTTCTTCTTGGTCAAGGAATGTATTTAACATTTCTTCGACAAGATCCCACTCTTCTTCTGTTTCGATCGGTGTAAGTTCACCATCTTTATTATCTTCGCTCGGTACGAATGATGAAGCGTGGATTTCAATTTCTTCCTCTTCATCTTCTGCAGACATCGGATAGTAAAGTACATAAGATTTGTTGAATTTATCTGAGTCGAATGTGAAAAGGATTTCGCAAAGCTGCTCGTTTCCGTTTTCATCTACTACTGTAATGTTGTTTTCGCCGTGTTCCATTTGTATTCACCTCATATTGAATTTGTTTGTCTGTCCAAGAATCCTTGCAGAATCATGACAGCTGCCATTTTATCAATGACTTTCTTGCGTTTGCTTCGGCTCACGTCCGCCTCAAGAAGGACACGTTCAGCCGCCATAGTTGTCAACCGTTCATCCCAGAGAAACACCGGCAGCTTGAATTTGTTTTCTAATCGTTTAGCGAAATCTTGGCTGATCTCGCCTCGCGGTCCAACGGTCCCATTCATGTTTTTAGGTAAACCGAGGACAATTTTAGAAACATCATGCTCTTTTATAATTTCATTGAGGCGTTTAAAGCCGAAGTCATTTCCAGCTTCGTTAATTTTGATCGTTTCCAATCCTTGTGCAGTCCAACCCATCGCGTCGCTCAAGGCAACGCCGATGGTTTTTGAACCTAAATCAAGTCCCATTGTGCGCATTAGTATTCCTCTCGATGGTTCTTAAGATACGACTTAACCAATTCTTCGATGATTTCATCGCGTTCAAGCTTACGAATAATGTTTCGAGCATCCATATGGCGCGGGATGTAGGCCGGGTCACCAGATAATAGATAACCGACAATCTGGTTTATCGGGTTATAACCTTTTTCCTGAAGTGCAACATATACTTGAGACAATACTTCTTGTACATCTCTTTCGAATGGTTCTTCGGGAAAATTAAATTTCATCGTTTTATCAAAGGAACTCATTAACATGCACCTCTCCTCAGCGTCCAGAATCCACTATTACCTTCATTGTACAACACTTTCCATTGATTATGAAATCGATAAGACCCATTCTTCAACAAAATTAAGTGCTGCATCCAATTTTTTAGGGTCTTTTCCGCCGGCTTGAGCCATATCTGGACGTCCGCCACCGCCACCGCCGCAACGGGAGGCAACTTCTTTCACCAATTTACCAGCATGGAAACCGCGTTCGATGTAATCCTTGGTCACCCCGGCAATCAAATTGACTTTATCGCCTTGGGCCGAACCTAATACGATAATGACAGAATCGAGCTTTTGTTTCAAATCATCCGCCATTGCACGCAGATTATTCATGTCGGTGGCTTGAACCTTCGCCACCAATACTTGAACACCATTTACGTCTTTTACGTTAGTAACAAGGCTGCTTGCTTCAATATTACTTAATTTCGCTGTAAGGCTTTCATTCTCACGTTGAAGATCCTTCACTTCTGCCAGTACCGTTTCAATTCTTGAAGGTACGTCTTTCAAGTTCGTTTTCAATTTAGCAGCTGCGTCCTTCAAGACACCGATTTGATCGGTCATCAATTTGTACGCCCCGGCACCCGTTACAGCTTCTATACGGCGAGTTCCTGCACCAATTCCGCTTTCGGAAACGATTTTGAACAAGCCGATCACCGCTGTATTCGGAACGTGGACACCGCCGCAAAGTTCCAAGCTGTAATCGCCTATTTGAACGACACGGACAATCTTGCCGTATTTTTCGCCGAACAAGGCCATTGCGCCCATAGCCTTGGCTTCTTCGATGTTTTTATAATCCGTATTCACTTGTAAGCTTTGCCAAATCTTTTCATTTACAATCGTTTCGATTTGTTCAATCTCATCCGCCGTTATCTGGCCAAAATGAGAGAAATCGAAACGAAGGCGCTCAGCCTGTACGAGTGAACCAGCTTGGTTGACATGTGTACCAAGCACATCTTTCAACGCCTGATGCAAAAGGTGCGTAGCTGTATGGTTTTTCGTGATATGGATGCGATTTTCTTGATTTACCGCAGCAACGATATTGGAATCTGCTGTTAACGTGCCGGCCGTAACTGCTACTCGGTGCAGATTTTGGCCATTAGGAGCTTTTTGGACATCAAGGACATCAACCTTCACCGATTCACTGGCCATCGTTCCTTTATCGGCTATTTGTCCGCCGCTTTCCGCGTAGAAAGGAGTCTTGTCCAATATCACTTGAACTTCTTCTCCTTCTTGTGCCTCCGTTACAAGCTCGCCATTTTTAATGATGGCAGCAACTTTGGCTTCGACAGCAACTTGATCATATCCGACAAATTCACTTTCAACTTTAATATCGCCCAATACCCCGCCTTGGATTTGCATGGAATCAACATCTTGACGCGCTGAACGGGCACGTTCACGCTGAGCATCCATCTCTTTTTCAAATCCAGCTTGATCGACCGCCATGCCTTCTTCTTCTGCATACTCTTCCGTTAACTCAATCGGGAAACCATATGTGTCATATAAACGGAATGCATCGCTGCCCGGAATGGTCGTATTGCCTTTTTCCTTTTCCTTTTTAATGACCTCGGAAAGGATGGACAGTCCATCATTCAGGGTTTCGTGGAAGCGTTCCTCTTCATTTTTGATTACTTTTGCAATGAATTCTTTATTCTTGAGGACTTCAGGATAGAAGTCTTTCATGATTTCACCGACAACCGTCACAAGCTCGAACATGAATGGTCGGTTGATGTTGATTTGCTTAGCATATCGAACCGCTCTGCGAAGTAAACGGCGCAATACATAACCGCGGCCTTCGTTGGATGGAAGAGCCCCGTCACCTACTGCAAAGGCTACCGTACGAATATGGTCGGCAATGACTTTGAATGCCACATCTTTTTCTGCATCAACACCATACTTCACATCGGATATCTCTTCGACTGCGCGGATGATTGGCATGAATAAATCTGTATCATAGTTCGTCGCCACATCTTGAACGACGGAAGCCATACGTTCAAGGCCCATCCCTGTATCGATATTTTTCTTTGGAAGCGGTGTGTAAGAACCGTCCGGATTATGGTTGAATTGAGAAAATACAAGATTCCATACTTCCAGATGACGTTCATTTTCTCCGCCTGGATATAGTTCCGGATCATTCGGATCATCGCCGTATGCAGGTCCGCGGTCATAGAAAATCTCCGTATTCGGACCGCTTGGACCTTCTCCGATATCCCAGAAGTTTTCTTCCAGGCGAATGATCCTTTCAGCAGGAACACCGATTTTCTTATTCCAAAGTTCGAATGCTTCATCATCTTCAGGATGGATCGTCACAGCCAATTTATCTTTGTCGAAACCAATCCATTTTTCATCGGTCAAAAATTCCCATGCCCATGTAATGGCTTCTTCTTTGAAATATTCACCAATGGAGAAGTTTCCGAGCATTTCGAAAAACGTATGATGACGTGCCGTTTTCCCCACGTTTTCAATATCGTTTGTTCGGATCGCCTTTTGAGCATTCGTAATCCTCGGATTTTCAGGAATCACCCGTCCATCAAAATATTTCTTTAACGTCGCCACCCCGGAATTGATCCAAAGCAATGATGGATCTTCATGAGGAACCAATGACGCACTTGGTTCGATGTTATGTCCTTTTTCACTAAAAAAGTCTAAATACATTTGGCGGATTTGAGCACCAGTTAAATACTTCATATATATATCCTCCTTATAAAAATTATGTAATTTTGAGCACACAAAAAAACCCCCATCCCAAAAACAGGGACGAGAGTTGACTCGCGGTACCACCCTGATTATGGACGCAGGAATTCATCCCAGGCCCATCACCTTCATAAAAGCCTTAACGCGGCGTGACGGCAGGTATTAGCTGCTCTCAGGACTAGCTTTCTGCTGCTCTTCACCTGGCAGTCCCTTTCAGCCTGGGGGACCCCTCTCTTTAGATGGACTTCAGCATACTTCATCCTTCAACGAATTATCTTATGTTATGGATTATATTCACAAGACTTTTATTTGTCAATAAGGGGCGGCTTCTTTCTAAAGTGAACGCGGGCATGAAGTACAAAAACTTTCAACACAGCCAAGATGGGAATCGAAAGGACCATGCCGACGATACCGCCTATTTCGCCTCCGGCCAATAATGCAAGCATGATGAACAGCGGATGCATATGAAGGCTTTTACCGACTATTAGCGGCGACAGGATATTTCCTTCAAGAAATTGAAGGACAAGCACGATGACCGCGATGATCAACACCATTTTAACTGACATTGTCGCGGCGATGACCACAGCAGGAATGGCCCCAATAATCGGTCCGAAATACGGTATGACATTCGTTATTCCGATTATCGCCCCCAAAAGAAGCGGATATTTCATTCCGGCTATCCAGAAGAGCAGCGAGGAAATCAAGCCGATCACGACACAGACGATGATTTGTCCGCGGATATAGCCGCCAAGCGACGCATCGACGTCACGAACGAATGCCCGTCCCTGATTGCGCCATTTTTTCGGGGTCATATACCATGCCATTTTTTTTAAAACGGTGAAATCCTTCAGGATATAAAAAGCAATGAATGGAATCAACGCAATCAGGACGATGAAATCAATCATCTTCATTGCATACTCCATCGCCTTTTCAGGTATGCGCTTCAGCCAGCCTTCGAAGAGGGTGACACCCTCTTCGAATCTTTCATGAATTCCGAACGGCCAGGCCGCCGTTTGATGATTGAGCTTATCAATCCTGCCGCGGTACTGTTCAACCAGTTCCGGCACGCTTTCCGAGAGCTCGCGAACCTGACTGACGATCACTGGAATCCCTTTATAAACGGCAAAACCGATCCCCCCGAAAAACAACAAATAGATGATCGTGATCGAAAGCCAGCGACGCATCCCTTTCTCATTAAAATATTCCACTACAGGGTGCAGCAAGTAACTGATGAACGCACCGATCAAAAAGGGCAGCAGTACCGTCACACATACAGTAACGGCAGGTCCCCACATGGGCTTAAGTTTCATAAAAATATAGATGACGAAAAATAAGAGCAATAAAAAACCCAGGCGATAAAACCACTTTAGCCGAATACTCACAATAAACACCCCCCGCTCATTTATTGTTCGAAAGGCGGAAGGTTTTCATACATAAAAAAGAGTGCCCTCATTATCAGGACACCCATTCCTGCTATAATAATGACTTTAATCTTTTGCGTATTTTCTTCATGTTCCGTTTGATCATCTTCGAGTTCATCAAGTCAGAACCCATATTCATTAGAGTATTGCGTGAACGTTTAGCCATTGCAAACACCTCTTCCGTTATTTACATACCGAAGCGGCGGTCATTTTCCTCAAACAAATCGTCCAATGAGCTTAAACTTCCATCTTCCTCGACTTGGTGCGTATTGATGAGACCTTCGGACAGAGTCATTTCAATAAAGCAATTCCAACAATAATATTGATTTACGCCAATCTTCCCAACATCTTTACTGCGGCAATTCGGACATTTAATTTCCAAAATGGACACCTCACTGTTCATAAACTGAAACAATGATGGTGTCCTTCCCTAATGCAGGCGGCTGTTTTGATTCTATCACTGTCGACTCCGAGAAAAACCCATCCGTTGTTTCATACGCTATAATCGTGCCCATTTTTTCCTTGAAATATACATCCTGCAGTAAACCAAGTTCTTCGCCCATTTCTGAAAACAGCATGCGTCCCAATAATTCGTCCTTCGAGAGGCAAATGGAATCCGCAGGTACTTTCGTTAAGATTGAATCTTGCTGGCTGATGACGATCCCATCTGGACCGAATGAAGAAATATCGTCAAGTCTCAAATGAAAAGCTCTTTTGAACAATGCTTGCTGATGAACGACCAAGCCCGTTACCTGTCCCATTTCAGAAATTGATAAATCGTGGACCGTGCCGATTCTTTCTCCTTTGATTGTAAAAACCGGCATTCCTTTCAATAAAGAAAACGTCCGCAAGGTCATCCCGCCTTTCCGAACATTTTTATTATCTCTTTACTCCTGAAAATAGATGTGCTGAAAGGTTTTCCATTGTTGGTCCAACACAGGGGCCATACATAAAAAAAAGACCGGTTTCCCGGTCAGATCCACCTGTTTTCACCAGCCCCTGCTGGCACCTCCGCCACCGGAACTTCCGCCGCCGCCCCGTGGACCGCCGCTTCCGCCTCCACGGCCGCCTCCGCCGCGACTTATGAATATCAAAAGGATATTGATTAGCGTTTGAAGGAAAAACCCTTTAAAGAACTTGGCATCGAGGATGAATACGATGATGACGACGATGATAATGAAGAAAATCTGTAAACCTGATGGCTTAAAAGTTTCTGACTCCGGCTGAACGGAGAGATCTTGATAAAACTCGTCACCTAGGTTGTATTCTTTCGTGACGTCGTTATATACAGCCTTATAGGTCTCCGTCAGGGCAACATCATATTTCCCCTCTTTCAGCGCGGGGATAGCCACACCATCCAAAATCTGTCCAGATTTTATATCGGTAA
This sequence comes from Bacillus sp. ISL-78, assembly GCF_018613455.1. Classification (NCBI taxonomy): domain Bacteria; kingdom Bacillati; phylum Bacillota; class Bacilli; order Caryophanales; family Bacillaceae; genus Bacillus; species Bacillus sp. ISL-78. The sequence continues at coordinate 288,204 of NZ_JAGGQC010000013.1, read as the reverse complement.
TGGCCCCTTCCAAACCGTACCCCACTTCAATTCGGATTTTCTGTTCTTCCATGGCCAGCACGATGAGGACTCCATTGTTCAGCTCGGCATCACCAAGCTTGAATGATCTAAATGCCTCGACCGAGTACTCCTCGATCTCGGACCCTTCCATCGAATCAACCGTCAAAACGGAAATTTGTGCTTTTGTGGCATCATCCAATCGTTTCCCTAGTTCGATGAGTTCGGATTTTTCCTGATCATCCAGGACTCCGGCGAAGTCCTGAACATATATATCCCCAACTGGTTCAGGAATGTTAGGTTGTGCTGCGGCCACGTTTGCTAGACTGAACGTGAGAATGAAGAATAGCGCAAACACAGCGAGTTTTTTCATTATTTATCGCTCCCGAAATCAACCTTTGGCGTTTCTTTTTCTTGATCGGTCACTTCAAAATATGGTTTGGCATCGAACCCGAAAGCTTCTGCCATCATATTCTTCGGAAAGCGTTTAATCATCTTATTATAGTCGGTCACTTCATCATTATAGTCTTTTCGTGCTACTGTCAGCCGATTTTCCGTGCCTTCCAAACTATCCATGAGACCTTTAAAGTTCTCATTGGCCTTTAAATCCGGATAGTTCTCGACAACAACCAAAAGACGGCTCAAGGCCCCGCTCAATTCTTGATCGGCATCAATCGCATCTTCAGTCGAATTGGCACCTGCCAGCTTCGAGCGTGCATCACTCACAGCTTTAATGGCTTCCGTTTCATGCGAGGCATAACCCTTCACCGTTTCAACAAGATTCGGAATCAAATCCGCTCTTCGTTTTAATTGATTATCCACTTGTGACCATTTATTATCGACGTCTTCACTGGCACTAACAAGTCCGTTGTACGAAGATGCGCCATAAATGACCAGCAGAACGACAACGACTATCCCGATTATCCAACCTTTTTTCATCAAATCCCCCCTGCTCACATATAAGTTATATCCTTATTAGTTCCACCAAAACCATGAATTTTAAACAAAATTAATCAAAATGAACCTACATAAAATCATATGGCGTGACATTCTCCATCCCGATCATCGGGTCAGCATGCATAAGAATGTCAAGATAACTTGCCTCTTGATGTACCTCACCCTTTTCAACCGGCATTTCTTCTTCACTCAAGATCTCCCGCAGCTTTTCACGCAAAGTAGTTTTCCGCCGCATCTCATCATTACGCTCGATCCCTAAACGGAATGCATCTTCTTCACCACATAGGATCAAGAAATTTTTACTGCGGGTAATCGCCGTATACAATAAATTACGGCGGAGCATCCGGTAATAACTTTTCACTACAGGTAAAATGACGATGGGGAATTCGCTTCCCTGCGACTTATGGATGGAGCAACAATAGGCATGCGTAATCTGGTTCAAATCCTGCTTCGTGTAAGTCACTTCGATGCCTTCGAACGATATGATCACTTTATCGACAGAATCGGTATTTTCTTTAGCGAACAATATGGACACGATTTCCCCCATATCGCCATTAAAGACACCCTCTTCTGGCTGGTTCACCAGTTGAAGCACCTTATCTCCTGTTCTATATATCACATCTCCGAATTTTATTTCCCGCCGCTTTTCATTCGCATTGCTATTGAACACTTCCTGAAGCATTTTATTCAGTGCATCAATTCCGGCAGGCCCTCTATACATGGGAGCCAGCACCTGTATATCTTTGGCCGTGAAGCCTTTCGTCCTGGCATTGGCAACCACTTTCTCGATTACTTGGGGGATTTGGTTGGTTTGGCAGCGAATGAACGATCGATCTTCTTGCTGTTTCGTGACATCCTCCGGAAGCCTTCCTTTTTTGATTTCATGGGCCAATTCAATAATCGATGACCCATCAGCTTGACGATATATATGTTCGAGACTGACAGTCGGTACACAATTCGATGCAAGCAAATCCTTTAAAACCTGCCCAGGTCCAACAGATGGAAGCTGATCTTCATCACCAACCAATATCACTTGGACATTTTCCGGCAGAGCTTTAAACAATTGATGGGCCAGCCAAGTATCCACCATCGAAACCTCATCGATGATCACGATACGGCCATCCAGCTGATTATCCTCATCATGGGAAAAGCCTTCACTCCCGTTCCACCCCAGCAAACGGTGGATCGTAACTGCAGGGAGCCCCGTCGACTCGGCCATGCGTTTCGCTGCACGGCCAGTAGGAGCCGCAAGCACGAATGGAAAAGGATCGCTTCCTTCTTTTTTATAATCGTTAATGTCCATGGATACACCATGCAGCTCTGCATATAGCTCAACGATGCCTTTGATGACTGTCGTCTTACCGGTACCCGGTCCCCCCGTTAAGATTAACATCGGTGATTGCAGGGCTGTTTGGATCGCTTCCTTTTGGGCCGGGGCATAGGAAACATCCAGCCGCTCTTCCAGCTCCCCAAGTGCCAGCAAGAACTCCGATTCGGGGAACTGGTCCTCATACTCGGTTTGAGCAAGCAGCCGCTTGATGTTCATCACGATTCCCTTTTCCGAATAGAATAGCGAAGGCGGATAAATTCGTTGATCCTCGACAACTATTTTCCCCTCTTGCGTCAATTCGATTATTTCCGAGGAAATGTTGGTGAACTCAATGCGATCCCGTTTATTTTCCTCCAGCAGCCGTTTGACCGCTTCCAAAAGCTGCTCGGCTTCTATGTAAATATTTCCGTCCTGGAGGCATTGGGATTCAAGCGTATACAAGCACGCAGCCTTGATTCGGTCGGGGTGGCTGCCGGAAATGCCCAGCTGATGCCCAAGCTCATCCGCCCGTCCAAAACCAATCCCTTCAATATCCTCTACGAGCTTATACGGATTTCCCTGAACCATTGTGATCGTATCCTGCTTATACATTTGATAGATTTTCATCGACAGCTGCGGACCGAAGCCATATTGATTCAGGGCGATCATAACCTGCTCCAGACCTTGATGCTCGACTAATGTATCATAGAGGCCCTTTGCCTTTTCCCCTGATAGCTTCGGAATATCATCTAGCAGTGAAGGCTGAGCCAGAATTTTTGAAATGGCCTTATCACCCAGTGTCTCGACAATGCTTTCGGCTGTTTTTTTCCCAATGCCCTTGAAAAGGTCACCTGATAAATAACTGACGATGCCTTCCTTGGATTGAGGCAAATCCTTGCGAAAATGCTCTACATGAAATTGAAGGCCAAAACGCGGATGTTCCTTCATGGCCCCATAAAAAATATAGATCTCATCCTCATGCATCCTTGGAAAATAACCTGTTACGACCGCTTCCTTCTCTTCATAATTCAGATTCGTTTCATGCACGCGAATTCTCACAACCGAGTACATATTTTCTTCATTATGAAAGATCGTCACTAAATGACTGCCTTTCATGAACATTTTCTCTTCTGAAAACAAATCCAACGAATCTTGCTGGCTCAACTCTTCTCCCCACCTTTCCATGCATATGCTTTTTATTTACTCAGCATTCATTTCTTCCAACAGTTTCTTACCGTGCGCTGCAAGCATATGGTCAGGCTGTGCTTCCAAAGCCTTATCAAAATAAACCATCGCGGCCTTGGCATCCTCACGATACCCTGCAAACGCAACGCCTAAATTATAATAAGCATCCGCATGGCCTGGATCCTGTTCCACAACTTTATTCAGTTGATTGATCAATTCATCATACAATTCCGCATTAGCAAGACATAACGCATATTGGAATCTTGCATCAACATCCTCAGGGCTCAGCTCCACCGTTCTCTGCAGATAAGGCATCGCCAGTTTCGGTTGATCCAATGCCATCAATGTCAATCCAAGCATGAAGTAAGCATCGCTGTTATCCAGTCCCAGGCGGATGGCCTTTTCAAACATATCCTTCGCTTCGACCAGTTTAGAATCGGATTCATAATATAAGTTTCCTAATGAATAGTACGCCGCTGCTGCATTTTCATCCAGCTCGATCGCCTTTTTGTAAAACTTGACCGCTTTTTCCGTTTCACCGACGGCAGTCAATACATTTCCAAAGTTTATGTAAGCAACAGGCTCATTCGGATTTTCCTCGATCGCCTCATTAAAAACTTTTGCCGCTTCTTCGTATTTGCCTTGCTGCATAAATTCAATACCTTGTTGATTCTTGTCCATATCCATTCACACTCCATTTTTATAATAAAAAGTATAGCATAAGCCAGGGGTCGAATTCAGGCGGTCACCCGCAATCCAAAAGAAGTCCCCAACCGCAAACACAGCTGGGGACATGATTATTTTACCCTACGTAAGTCAGTTTTTCACCTTTTTTAAATACTTCATCAATCGTACCGCCGCCAAGGCACACTTCACCATCATAGAAGACGACTGCTTGTCCAGGTGTTATCGCACGGACTGGCTCATCAAAGATGACTTCGACATCACCATTGTCCAAGACCTTCACCTTAACACCGCTATCGTCCTGACGGTACCTGAATTTTGCCGTGCATGTAAATTCATCGGCAGGCGCATGTTCCGCCACCCAGCTGACATTCACGGCACGAAGGGAATTGGAATACAGCACATCATTATCAAAGCCTTGACACACATACAGTACATTGCGCTTCAAGTCTTTACCCGCAACAAACCAAGGATCGCCGCTGCCGCCAATTCCCAGACCGTGACGCTGACCGATCGTGTAATACATCAATCCGTCATGCTTGCCCATTACCTTGCCATCCATCGTGACCATATCACCGGGCTGAGCTGGGAGGTAATTGCTTAAAAACTCTTTGAAATTGCGTTCACCGATAAAACAGATTCCTGTGGAATCTTTTTTCGTTGCTGTGGCAAGACCCGCTTCTTTCGCAATTTCACGGACTTCCTTCTTATCAATATGTCCAAGCGGAAACATGACTTTTTCCAACTGTTCTTGAGTAAGCTGGTTCAAGAAGTACGTCTGATCTTTATTATTATCGACACCGCGTAGCATTTTGTATTCGCCATCCCGGTATTCAACCTGTGCGTAATGACCTGTAGCCACATAATCGGCACCAAGGCTTACCGCGTGTTCAAGAAAGGCCTTGAACTTGATTTCCTTATTGCACATTACATCCGGATTCGGGGTACGGCCCGCTTTATACTCATCCAGGAAATAAGTGAAAACTTTATCCCAATACTGCTTTTCAAAATTGACCGCATAATAAGGGATGCCGATTTGATTACAAACGGCAATTACATCATTGTAATCTTCCGTTGCCGTACAGACTCCATTTTCATCTGTATCATCCCAGTTCTTCATGAAAATCCCGACCACATCATAGCCTTGATTCTTCAATAGCAGGGCTGACACAGAAGAATCCACGCCTCCTGACATACCCACGACGACGCGGGTGTCCTGTGGTGCTTTTCTCATTCTGTCACCTCATTTATTTAAAGTAAGAATTATCTTCTCACTAATCTGTTAACGATTTTCACGGTGGTTTCAGCCGCCTGCCTTACTTCCTCTTCCGTGTTGTTCAAACCGAAGCTGAAACGAATCGAATTCTTCGTCCGTTCCGAATCTTTCCCGAACATCGCCACAAGCACATGCGACGGATCGATTGACCCGGCAGTACAAGCGGACCCGCTCGATACAGCAATACCTGCCAAGTCCATATTTACGAGCATCGATTCCACATTCGTACCCGGAAAACTAACATTCAGCAAATGCGGCAGCGACTGTTCCATGGATCCGTTAATTTCATATTGTACATCCGCCTCATCAAAGACGGCAAGCAATACGTCTTTGTATCGCTTGTATTGCTCCTTTTTCTTTTCCATCGTGCTCTGTGCAATTATAACAGCTTCTGAAAAACCGGCAATTGCCGGCACACTCTCCGTACCAGCACGGCGCTTGCGTTCTTGTTCCCCGCCATATAAATGCGGATTCAGCTTCAATCCTTCACGAATATAAAGAAAGCCGATTCCCTTGGGACCGTTGATTTTATGCGCAGATACACTCAGCAAATCCACACCCAGCTCACGAACATCGATAGAGATCAAACCATATGCCTGAACCGCATCCGTATGGAAAATGGCTTGATGACCCTTGAGCACCTGCCCGATTTCAGCAATCGGCTGGATCGTACCCACCTCATTATTGCCGAACATGACCGAAACCAAGATCGTGTCGTCCCTCAATGCCGCCTTTAAATCGGCAATTGAAATAAGCCCCGCTTCATTCACAGGTAAATATGTGACCTCAAAGCCAGACTTCTCTAGGTATTGGCAAGTATGCAAGACCGCATGATGCTCAATCTCCGTCGTAATGATGTGCTTCCCTTGTTCTTTATAAGCATTCGCAACACCAATGATCGCCGTATTATCAGCCTCGGTTCCGCCGCTCGTGAAAATGATTTCATTCCGCCCGGCACCGATGCTCGCTGCAATGCTCGAACGCGCCTCATCCAAAACATGCCGCGCCTCCCGTCCAAAAGCATGAATGCTCGACGGGTTTCCGAAATCATTGCTCATGACCCTCATCATCACATCGATCACATTCGGATGCATCGGTGAAGTCGCAGCATGATCTAAATATATTCTGTCCACTTTTTTGTCGCCTCCATTAAAAAACGCAAGCGCCTACATAATAGGCGCATTGCTGATCAATTAAATATAGTACATATAAGAATCGATTTCACCCGTATCCTTGTAGCTCGCCAAATCCATAAGCGTCGTATTATCCAATACATCCTTCACGGCATCGCGAATCCTGATCCAAAGCTGACGCTTCACCGGCTCTTCATCCTCTATTCCCTCAACAGGCGTAATCGGCCCTTCCAATACACGAATGACATCACCCGAAGTAATCTCCTGAGGATCCTTAGACAGGACATACCCGCCATAAGCACCGCGGACACTCTTCACCAACCCCGCATTACGAAGCGGCGCAATCAACTGCTCCAAATAATGCTCCGACAAATTATGCGTCTGGGCAATCGATTTCAAACTCTTCGGGCCTTCTCCATAATGTTTAGCAAGCTCGATCATGATCGTCAAACCATAACGGCCTTTAGTAGATATCTTCATACATATACACCTCAAATTATTTATCCGTTTCTAAATTCTTTTGAAATTATAGCATATTCCCGCCGGAAATGCATTCACCCGCCCTTCCTTTGACAAATTATCCTAATTGGAGAGGTAGGTTAAGTGGAAATAAAGAATGAAATGTAAACCTTTCGAGGGGCATGATCGAATCATTCGAGACTGCCATAATGGGAAATCCCCCTCTTTTTATAGCATAATCAGCGCATTTACCCCATCAGTTGTGATACCTTATATAAAAAGGAGAGGTGCGCAATGAATATTAAACCGCTTGCTTTCCGGATGCGGCCTCGATCGATTGATGAGATCATCGGGCAGGAGCATCTGGTCGGTGAAGGAAAAATTATCGCAAGGATGGTAAAAGCCAAGCAGCTTTCTTCCATGATCCTGTATGGTCCGCCGGGAATTGGCAAGACATCGATCGCAAGTGCGATTGCCGGAAGCACGAAGTTTGCGTTCCGGACGCTGAACGCAGTGACCAATAATAAAAAGGATATGGAAATCGTGGCAGCCGAAGCTAAAATGTCCGGTAAAGTGATTTTGCTGCTTGATGAGGTTCATCGGCTCGATAAGGCGAAGCAGGACTTCCTATTGCCTTATCTTGAAAACGGGATGATCACCCTGATCGGTGCAACGACCAGCAATCCCTATCATGCCATCAACCCGGCCATCAGAAGCCGGTGCCAGATTTTCGAGCTCAAATCATTGGTAACCGATGATATAACCAAAGCGCTGGAACGGGCACTTCATGATGAAGAGCGGGGACTTGGTGCATATAAAACCGAGGTCAGCTTTGATGCCCTTACCCATTTCGCGACTGCTTCGAACGGAGATGTCCGCAGTGCCCTTAACGCACTTGAACTCGCCGTCATTTCCACAGAACCCGATGAGTCCGGAACCATTCATATAGATCTGCAAATTGCCGAGGAATGCATGCAGAAAAAAAGCTTCTCGCATGACAAGGATGGAGATGCCCACTATGATGTCCTGTCGGCTTTCCAAAAATCCATTCGCGGCAGTGATGTGAATGCAGCCCTTCATTATTTGGGTCGCTTGGTCGAAGCCGGCGATCTTGTCAGCATCGCCCGCCGCTTGGTCGTCATCGCTTACGAAGACATAGCTCTTGCCAATCCCCAGGCTGGTCCCAGGGCCCTCGCTGCCGTCGAAGCCGCTGAACGACTCGGTTTCCCTGAAGCCCGGATTCCACTTGCCAACTCAGTGATCGAATTATGCCTATCACCTAAATCGAATACGGCCATCGTCGCAATCGATGCAGCTCTATCAGACATCCGCAGCGGCCATAGCGGCGATGTACCAGATCATCTTAAGGATGCCCATTACAAAGGGGCCACAGAACTCGGCCGCGGCATCGACTACCTTTATCCGCATGACTACGAGAATGGATGGGTGAAACAGCAATACTTACCGGACAAACTGCGCAGCAAAAAATATTACAAACCGAAAAAGAGCGGGAAATTTGAACAAGCACTTGCCTCGGTCTATGAAAATATCGAGAAAAAGAAATAACTCCGGATCACTTCCAATCCGGAGTTTTTTTATTGAAAACTTTCAACATGCCTCATGTTGACAAAACTTCCTCCCCATTGTCCATTCATCATCTCAATGAAGCCATCTTTCACCGCACTGATCATCCCACTAATCAAACGGACGCAAACTAAATTGAGCACGGACCGGTTTATTGGTTTGTAAACAGAAAAGTGTACAGCTACATTCCACGTCTATTAAAATCCGAACTCATGAATCTTTCCAAAGAGTTCCAGTTCAATATATTGACCAATATCCCGCAAAAAACCACCAATAAACCATTGTGTTTTAATCATTATAGGCAATATGTACAATTGTCAGCCGAACACTCCGGTTAGGTTCTTCCTTAAGAAACCGCTTAAGCTAAATTCCCTCTGATCGCCTTGCTTGGCCAATTTTCCCCGCAGAAAAAACAGGCTTCCCGTATCTAGTAAATGGATTACAATCCTAGAGTCAAGTACGGGTCTAGCGGCATGTCCCTTTACAAAAGAAGGCACAACAACTCTTTGGTTGCTGTACCTGTATGGTCAATCTTCGTCTTTATAGATACCCTTCGATGCTTTAATCATATTATCCAGCCACATTTTCTTAAATATATTCACACGACGAGGAGTGCCATTTTCCTCACTCTCAGCTGAATTTTCAGCGGAAAGTATTTCATTTGAATTGCCTTCATCTGATGAACTTTCCGTTGAACTGCTTTCATCTGATGAACTCTCCGTTGAGCTGCTTTCATCTGATGAACTCTCCGTTGAACTGCTTTCATCTGATGAACTCTCAGTTGAATCACTTTCGTACGATGAGCTTTCCGTTGAATCACTCTCGTACGAGGAGCTTTCCGTTGAATCACTCTCATACGAGGAGCTTTCCGTTGAATCACTTTCGTACGAGGAACTTTCCGTTGAATCACTTTCGTACGATGAGCTTTCCGTTGTATATTCCATTTATTCTTTAACCTCCAAAATTTATTTATCCTCTAGGGATATCCGTACTGCATATATATGTTCCTACTTTCTAATAGGGACTTTGCTTATCACCCATTTTTAAGTAAATAATTTAACTAGTTATTAAATCTGATTAGCTTTCCGTTGAATCACTCTCGTACGATGAGCTTTCCGTTGAATCGCTCTCGTACGATGAGCTTTCCGTTGAATCCCCCTCGTACGATGAACTTTCCGTTGAATCACTTTCGTACGATGAGCTTTCCGCTGAATTACTTTCGTATGATGAACTTTCCGCTGAATCGCTCTCGTACGATGAGCTTTCCGCTGAATCGCTCTCGTACGATGAGCTTTCCGCTGAATCACTTTCGTATGATGAACTTTCCGCTGAATCACTTTCGTATGATGAACTTTCAGTTAAAAATTCCATTTGTGCTTAGCCTCCAAGACTTATTTATTCTTTAAGGATATCCGTATTGCATATATATGCGCCTTCTTTCTTGGAGGGACTTTGCTTATCACCCATTTTGAAGTAAATCTTCATCAGCTTGGAATATTTAGTGGAACCATTTCACCTGGTCAAATTATTAGACCAAACAAAAAAACTCGGACTCATTTCCGAAGCTACTTTATGATTTTCACTAAATTAGTGCTAGCACTGTCTCGGGAGATATCAGTCGTTTTATTGGATGAACCATTCTCAGGCTTGGACGTTATGGTCCAGGAGCCGATTGTACAGAGCTTGCTGTCATATATCAAATTTGAAAGGCAAATAGTTATCAGCACGGCAACGACATTACTTCTAAAATAGACTTGCAACCTCTAATATATGGATTTAAAAAAATAAGAACTAGGCCAAATTGCACAGACAAGAACGAAAGTAGTGTAATTTTTCCGATCAGCCACACCTTTATCTAACTCCACCCCCCTCAAGAATGCTCTAGTTACTAGCACTAAAATATGCCAAAGGTATTATAAAATAGCAAAATATACTATTCTTTTACTATGAAATTAAATATAATAGATGAAGTGGTTACAAAAAGAGGAAGGAAGTAAACTATGAGACATGAAAAAAAGAAGAAAAAGAAACGGACATGGCTGAAGGTAGTCGGGGTAATTGTCCTACTATTCATATTAGCTGGGGGAGCCTTTGCCTACTCCGTATGGAATTCACTGACTAAAACCGTTGATACGATGCATACACCAATAGACCGTACCACCGATAAACGAACGAAAGACCTTGAACTATCAGATCAGGAGCCTTTCTCGATGCTCATGCTCGGTGTCGATGAACGTGAAGGCGACAAAGGCCGCTCAGATACTATGATCGTCTTGACAGTCAATCCACAAAAGAAATCGGTCAAAATGCTAAGCATTCCGCGTGATACCCGGACCGAGATCGTCGGTCATGGGACACAGGATAAAATCAACCATGCATTTGCCTTCGGCGGCGCGAAAATGTCCATGGATACCGTTGAAAACTTCCTTGATATCCCAATCGACTATTATATGAAGATCAATATGGAAGGCTTTAAGGATATCGTGGACGCAGTCGGCGGCGTGACCGTTCAAAACGATCTGGATTTCACTTATGAAGGCGTCCATTTTGCAAAGGGAAGCATTAATCTTAACGGAGAGGATGCGCTTAAATATTCCCGAATGAGATATGACGATCCGAATGGTGATTATGGCCGTCAATCCAGACAACGTTCCATCATCGAGGCTGTCATCAAGGAAGGCGCTAGCCTTTCATCACTGACGAAATACGATGATGTATTCGATGCTTTAAGTAAAAATATCCAGACGAATTTGACGTTTGATGACATGATGGATATCCAAAAGAACTACAGGGATGCAAGCAAAAGCATAACGCAAGCGACAATTCCAGGAAATGGAACGAAAATCGACGGAGTCTACTATAATATCGTGTCGGATGAAGAAAAAGAAAAGGTTCAATCCGAATTAAAAGAACAATTATCCATTAAATAAGAAAAAATGAAAGAGCTGTCCGGACCCGCATCCTGACAGCTTTTTCATTTTCCCCGTCCAATATTCTGACAAAAAACGAACACCAAATGTAGAGATTTGTTGGAATTTTTGTTGTTTATTAGGCATGAAAAGACGGTATAATCTAATATGAGCTGACAATACCATCTTCCCCTTGCCCCTTTCATCACTTGAAACTATTATCCTTGGACCCGGAAAATTCCATCAACCATCATTCATCAACTAGAATAAATAATCCTAAACAAAAGGAGTGGATTTAAATGAAAATCAAAGCAGGCAGCTGGGCTATGCTAAGCAAACAGGACAAAATGTTTATTCTGAAAGCCATCAGTGACCGTTCAAGAATGAAATATGTTTCATGAGAAGTAGCTCTTTTCGGCAATATATGAGAGCATCGCCTCTCCCTTTTCAATAAAACAAACTGGAGCCTGAAAAAGGAGAGGAATCTATTTAAACCGAAAATCCTATAACAAACAGCATTCGCCTTTTTCCTTAACGACATAGCAATTTTGTTCCAAAATAAACAACCTATAGCGAGATTTGAAGACCTGTGTAGCTCTGGTATTTCATAGGCCGATTTATGCTGCCTCCCAACCTAATCCAGACACTAGTTTTTCACATTCTTAAGTATCAGCCCAGAAATCATACTGAAAGGCCTATACTTCCACATTGTAAAATCGCTCGGTAAATGAAAAGCATACAAGCCACCCACATAGCGTAGCATTCATAAACGACAAATAAGAAGCATGTTGTAGACATGCTCCTTAATTAAATGTATTGAAATAAGTACTTCAGATCCGATGACGCCTTCTTCTTCGATAAATGAAAAGAAAACAGAAGATTCCAAGCAAACCGCCAAACGTATCCAGCATGACATCCTGCCATAAAGGGGTACGGCCACCGGTTATTTTCTGATGCAATTCATCTGCACTCGCATAAAAAAGGACACATATAAGAGCCCCTGAAAACGAAAGTATAGGATTCCTTACAAAACTGCGCCAAACACCCAAAGTCAATAAACCAAACACAAAAAAGATAAAAAGATGGGCACCCTTCCGAATGAAAAACTCCACAAAACCACTTACTCCAGCTGTTTGGGCACTAACCTCAACCCCTCCATACATGAATGAAATGCCACTTAGCTTATCATACCAATACGGCGTATTGAACTGCGCCAAAAAAGGGGTAACGCTTTGCTCCTCATACGTCTGCGAGGAAAAAAAGAAGATTAGCATCGCCCATGAAATGAGAAGGATGGGGAATATGTATTTACGGATCATACTCTATCAGTCTCCTCCATGATCCCGCTTAATTTCTCCTTAAGCTCCTCCACAAATTCATTTACAGTAACATCCTGCCCAGACTCACCTTTTGTAAAAGTGTCTTTTAAAATATCAAAAAAATCCATTAGAATGACCCTCTCCATTTTTAATATAGAACACTAAATAGCTAGATACTATTCACCTACTAAACCATGAATTTTGTATGGGCAGACACTGATACTTATATAAAGAAGCATTTTTGATTCTTTTTCAAAGACGATAATGTTTTCATACTTTTTTTCAAACCTTCTTCTAAATACAATCATACAAACACATAAATCTTATGTCTTATTTAAAATAGTATTTCCCCAAATTATAAGACCATAATGAGGGAGGATGTTCTATTTATTGAATTTGAGAGACACTCCGATAATTTACACATAAGTATATTATAATTAGTGCCTATTAAAAGACATTCTTTTTTAAAACATCTTAATATGCTCTCAATTATGATTAGATTTTAAAATCAGTTTAATACTTTTAACCAAATTTATTATTTCCTTCTTTTTAATCGCCAAATATAATACATAAATAACAAAATATACAAATATAGCTACAAACATATCTAAAAACCATGATGTAAAAATAAAAATAATTGTCATACAAAGTTCGAAAATTATATCTTTCATTACATATATGTTTAATACTTTGGACAAATACAATTCAGCAACAATAGAACGAAACGCCAATAAGAGTATAATTGATAAAATAGTTATATTTAAATTGTTAATAATATATACATTGATAAAAGTTAAAATTATGCTTATACCAACCGTTATTAAATTAGTTACAAGCATAAATCTTTCTTTACGGAGAGTTTTTAAATAAGTATTAATCAATAAATTTGTTTTACCTTCATAAAGACACATTGGAAATAATAATGCCATATAATTTAAACTTTCAGCATACTGTGGTAACCAAGAAGAAAGAATTATTTTTACCGGAAAATAAAACATTAAAAGACCAAGTAAAGGAATCACTATGATTGTACTCATTGTTTTATATATAGCAGGTAGATTTTCTTTCGAGGTTCGACGTAGAGTAGGAAATAAAACTACTGCTATTGCATTGATAAACAACATTAAAATATTAGAAATACTTAAGGTTAATGATACTTTTCCAAATGTACCTATGTCCCAATTTTTTTCAATACTCAAACGCACAATACCAATTATAAGCATACTAGCAAAATTGGCTAACAACAGTTTACTTCCTACAGATACATTTAACATTATTTCCCTAATGCTAAATTTCACTGATGCAAACTTTCCAAACACCAGTCCTCTACAAACAAAAAATGAATAGATCACTGAACAAACCTTACCAAAAATATCCGCATAAATAAGGTATTCAAATTGTCTAATTCCCTTTAACAAAAATATTATAACTATGATGAAATATATTATACGTTCTATCATTAAAATAATTGAATATTCTTTGATTCGATTGGTAGCCTGTAACATAAATGTCAATAATGAACGGGGTACAACAAATATTCCTGTTAGACATGTCAACAATACGACCATTGTTTTACTTGTATCTGCTGAAATTGAAGCATAAAATAAAAAGATTGACATATTAACAACGATATCAAATAAAACTAGAAACCAATACTGAGATACGAATACTGGTTTATTCAAATCAGAGTATTCATATCCCCCAAAACGTAAATAAGCTCCATCTGTTAAACCAAGTGACATATATGATATGTATGATGAATAGAAAATATATAGCTGCCAATAACCATAATCATCTACACCAATAAATCCCGGTACAATAAAAATTAGAACGGTTGATATAATTATAGATAAAATATTCGCAAGAAATGTATAAGAAAAATTTTGAATGAAACCTTTTATTTTATTGTTCATGTAGTTTCCTCTTTAGTATTACTACTTTATAAATAAACATGTTTTTCTAATTTTATCGTATAAAAATAAATTAAGAGAAAACAAATTTTATCTTGTTTTATTCATTAAGTAAGATTTGTTAACAGTTTTCCAAAAAAAATAAAATAGGATAATGTTCACCCTTGTAATAGCGCAAGAAAACTTAATATTCTTTTCTGTCAAATCATTTAATTTAAACCGAAATAAATTTTTCTTTAAACGTTTACGATCCTCATTTTTACATTTTCTCTCATAAATACCGTTCATTAATAAACTGATATTCATATGCATATAATAATTTTTAAACTTTTTTATTTCTATATCCTTTTCATCATTTAACAGTTCAATAATCTTTTCTAGTGCAACTAATGAGGTAAGTTTTTTTGGACTAAAATAAGATTGAGATGCATTGTTATCATGAATGATATAGTGATAATATGGCGTTGAGTCAAAGACAATACTTCCACACTTCAAAATACTTTGGCAACAAAATAATAAATCTTCACAAAAATGTATCTCATTATTAAAATCGACAACTGGGGTCTTTTTTAAAATATCTGCAGAAAAAAGTTTATTCCATAGAAAGCCTCTGTAATCATTTTTATTTAGTATATTATTTATTGATTCTATTGGTGTTAATTCAATAACTGGTGAATTAATAATATTATTCAAGACGGTACCGTCCACTTTTTCTTTATAATAACCACACATTGAAATATCTGCGTTATTCTCGATTGCTAATTGATATAACTTTTCAAACATACATCCTTCAACCCAATCGTCTGGATCGATAAACCCGATATACTCCCCCTTAGCTACTTTTAATCCCTCATTCCTTGCAGATGAGACTCCACCATTTTTTTTATGAATAACATTAAATCTTTTGTCTTTTTGTGCATATTCATTACATATTGAACTACTTTGGTCGGTTGAACCATCATTCACTAATATAACTTCCAGATCTTGATGTGTTTGATTTTTAACACTCTCTAAACATTTAGTTAGATATTTTTCAGCATTATATACCGGAATAATAATCGAAATTAACATTTTTTTCTCCTTATTATTTTACCACCGAAGTTACCTATAAAATTGATTCCAATCTCATTAAGCAATACTTGTTTTACCTTTTTTACCACTTAATATTATTGCTCCTAAAAAAATAACAAATAGTGTTAAAAAATTTATTAAACTAAATGTTGAAACAATAAATGATGTAAAAGTATCACGTGGTGCATAAAGTATAAGCCTTGTCATAGAAAGACACATCCAAATACCTAAAACACCTTTTCTAAACAATCTTGTCATTAATGCTAAAATGATACCCACAATAAAATTACCAATAACTATGCCGTAATAGCCAAAATCCTTATATAGTTCTGCAATGTAACTAGACCCATAACCCCAACCATTTATAAATCTGCTTGGACTTAATATGTATGCCACACTATCTGCAAAGCTGTTTCCATATAGTGCAGATTCCACACTTTGGGAAGAATATTTTGGTACATCAAATAATGTCTGAGTTATAATATTATTATTTATAAAATCTATTATTCTTCCAAACGCATATGATTTTGATTCAGGTAATGCCAAGGTCTGAGCATAACCAATCAAGTTAACACTAACTCCTTGTGCATAAAAAAATTCACTAATTCCATCCAAAAATGAACTTTGCATTACCGTCCCATCCATACGAAAATATGAAACTGCATTTAATAATATTATTAATAAAGGAAATGCGGAAATACACATAATAATTTCTTTTTTCCCAAACCATTTTTCATTTTTGTCTGTAATATTCCGAAGGCAAAAATAAATTAAGACTATCAATATATTTAAAACAAAATTATTTCTTTGCCCCACAACCAATGACATACCTCCCGATAAAAGGTATAGCATTAAAGGTATAAGGGAATTTCTTTTAGAAGGCAAAGTCCCTAAGTACACAAATAATGCGGTAGGACACATTTCAGCTAATTTATCAACCCAAAATGGAAAAGATGAGGAATATGAGGCATATAATTCAGTATATCCTTCTTTACTTGTAAACCTTGCTTTATCTAATAAAACCAAAAAATTAAATATATAAGTAATATAAAATAATATCTTACTAACAAAGGAGATATCTGCAATACGAATTCTATTGAATACTTTTGATTTATTATTAATTAAAAAATCATTATTCTTGATCCCACAATACCCAAGAAAAAGAAAAAGCAAACTAATAAATAAAATGATGAAAATTTGTAACATTATATGACTATTATTAAAATCCAATCCATACATATTATTGTTATATTTATCATAATATCCAGTCAATGGTTTAACTACCAACCTTGCAACTAAAAAAGTGAAAAAAGTACTATTAAAAGCAAAAAATATGATTCTTTCGCTGAATTTCTCACAGGAATACCAAAGGTTATGGATAAGTATGCTACAAATAGCCAACAATAGAATGTTATAATTTAAAAATAGCATGCCTATAAAAAACATTGCTATAGAAAAAAAAAGAATAGTATAGCGAAAAATTTTCAGCAATTGTACTCCTCCATTTATCTTTTCAAAACATTTATATAAAGTAAATAGTTATTAATACGATTTTTTATTCTTTGAGAATACTCCATTACTCTTACTATTAATTTTTCTAATCAACCACAATCCTATTGTTCCTTCTCAGAAACTAAGGGACTATTTTTCACTAATTGATCTACAAAATTAGAATAGAGAACCTTTGCGTTACTTCTCTCATCCCAAATTTCCAATGCATTATTACACATTTTATTATAGCCATCCTCATTAATTTTGTGAAATTTCATAAAGCTATCTACTACTTCTGTTATTGTGCATCCTTCTTTCAACAAATACCCATTTTTCCCATTTTCAACTATTTCCCTTGTTCCTCCTACGTCCGTAGCAATGACTGGAAGTCCCATAGACATAGCTTCCATAATGGCTACAGGCACCCCTTCTGAAGATGATAAATTCACAAATACTGTAGCAGGATTCTCTTTATACCAATTTAAAACTTCGGGATTTTTCACAAATCCAGTAAAATGTACATGGTCTTTATTTAATTCTTTTTGAGCTAATTTTTTCACCTTTTCAAATTCTGGACCTCCACCAATATGTGTCCACATAAAAGGAATTTCCTTTTTCTCTAACTCAACTAAAGCTGAAATTAACAAGTCAAGACGCTTTACCTTACGTACTACTGAACAGCTTACGATATAAAGTTTATCGTTATCACTTTTACTAATTACATTAGTAGACATTGTTCCTAGCCTTGCAACCTTAATCTTGTCCTTATAAGCAGAGTATTTTTCATTTATACTATCTACTCCATCCTGCGAGCAGGGGAATACAGCATTAAGAGATTTCAACAAATAATCTCTTTCTGGAAGATATTTCAACGGCGATGCATATTCATATAAATCATAGCGATGTGCACGAGAAATAGTATAAGTATTTTTGCCTAGAAAATAACTGTTTTTTAATTGAACAGCTACGTTTGCAGTAATATAAAGCCAATAACTATACAATGTAATAGACTCATACTGATCAAAATCAAACTCTTTTAACCTATCCTCAACACAATTATAGATAGAAGTTGCACGACTTTCATAGTAATAACAATATAATTTAGACAGAATACTGCCATTTGTGTCTTCATTTATTAATTGCCTTTTATTTGGATCATTATATATCTTTATGAATTCACGACAAAACATTTTTATCTTTCCACTTACTGAATGCTTGATTCCTACAGGAAGAACTGTTACATTTTCAGGAACATTTCTTGTTTGTTCCATTTCCTTGGATACCATAGTTGATATTATATATATTTGTTTAAAATTTGCTGACAAATATTCTATTTCTGTTTCCAAATATTCCTCACCTTTATGGAAAGGAAAATAATTCGTCAATAGTATTAAACAGTTCTTCACTAAAGTCACACCTTTTCTTTTCTACTATTATCATTACGATTGATATTTTTTGACATGAAAACAGAAACCAAAGTCATGAATATAATTTTTATATCCAAGAGAAATGAAATATTCTCCACATAATATATGTCATTTTTAACACGTTGCTCCATCGTAGATTTGTTCCTTAATATAGCTTGATTATAGCCAGTAATTCCGGGACTAACATCAAACTTTCTAAAAAATTCTTTCGGGTAAATATCTTTATTTCCTAAAGGACTGGGTCTTGGACCAACAAAACTCATATCCCCTTTTATTAAATTAAATATCTGGGGAATTTCATCTATACTTGTCTTTCTTAATATTCTTCCGACCTTAGTTACTCTTGTGTCATCATCCGAATTAAAAGTACTTCCATCAGCATTACGAATATCTGGAGCATTTACTTTCATAGAGCGAAATTTATACATTGGAAATTCCTTCATGTCTTTTCCTAACCTTGGAGCATTATAAAAAACAGGACCTTTATCTTCCAGTTTTATCATAATTGAAACTGGTATCATAACTATTATAAAAAATGGTAGTGCCAGTATAGATACCATCACATCAAAAAAACGTTTAATATAATAACGGTACATCATCTAACCCCTTCATCATAGTGTATATTTCATTAATGGCAGCAGAAAAAGTATAATCCGGCGAAAAATCCAGTTTTGTTTTAGCCTTACTGCTGTCCATAAAAGAAGAATCTATTCCTTCATTAGCTTTATTATCCATAACTAACAAATTTCCTCGATTTCCAAATTGATCATTGATAGTATCTGCAACTTCAAAGTTTGTTAAAGCATCGCCACTACCCACATTAAATGTACCAGAAATTGAGCTTTGCTTTAATGAACAAAATATCGCTTTAGCGGCATCTTTTCCGTAAAGAAATTCTCTTTTTGCCACACTTTTAGCATTCAATACAAGTTGTTCGTGATGAAAGGCCTGTCTGAAAAATCGATTAATCATATAGTTATTTTTTTCATTAAAACCATATAAGTGTGCTAATCTCAAATTCTTAATATTTAAGCCTTTTTTATTCGAAAATATATTCCCTATGTTTTCATTTGTTAATTTACTAACCCCATACATAAGTGCTGGTTTAGGCAACTGTATTTCTGTCCATGGCAGTAACGTTTCATCAGAATAAACTGAGATAGTCGAGGCATATACAATATTTGTTATATTTATTCCGCAACAAGCTTCATATAGATTTTGTGTCAACATCTCATTATCGTGGAATTCAACAATTCTCCCTTGGCTCCCACGCTTCGCAGCAAGATGTACTACAGCATCAATATCCAAAAGCTTATCTATTAAGTCTTTTTCAGAATAATCCGTAATTCGACATTCACAATTAATATTCGGAATTTCTTTTTTCTTTCTCGTTAATATGATAGGAGTATAATTTTCTTTTTTTAAATACTCAACCACATATTTCCCCAAAAAACCAGTACCACCTGTAATGGCTATTCTCATTGTAAACTCCCTTTCACTGAACACCATTAAAATTCATTTATCCATATTGAAATTTTTATTCAGTAATAATAAATTGATTCTATTAAAACTCATAAATAAAGTATCCAATTTTATCGAATTTTCCATTGACCGGCCTAATATTTTCACCTGGTTTATAATATTTAAAGTTATATAAAGAATTTTGAATCTCATTTTGATATTCAGAGTAATTTGCTCTTGTATTCGGTTCTTGACAAATAAATTCTAAAACGAAGCCATTTCTTAATTCATCATATTCTTTCTTCAGCTCTGAAGTCTCATTATTTAGAAGATGTTCAAATGTCAGCTTTAGTAAATTAACACCCGTATAAAGTTCCAATATACTCCACATATGACATCCATCTAAACGTGGTGTAATTTCAATAATATAAGGCATATCTTCTTCTAACTTCATTTGTACATAGACAGGACCATTATTTATATTTAATTTTTTACATGCAGACTCTATAATATCTTTTAATACATCTCTATTTTTAAGTGTAAGATTTGTAGATGGAACAATATGCTTATGTATTAATCCTGTATACTCGGGCCAGGTATCTCTATCTGATGCCACTAAATATTTTACTTGGCCATCAACAAGATAACCATTTACAGATAATTCCGGCCCTGAAATATATTGTTCTAATATCACTAATCCTGAGCGAGAATATTCTTTAGCAAGTTTATAGCTTTCCAAATATTCATCCATACTATGAACTAGCACTACACCCCTTTGACCCTGTGAATCAGCTGGTTTCAATATAAATGGAAAATCTAATTTCACTTTTTCTTCTTCACTATTTATTACTTGGAAATTCAAATTCCCTTTAAAATCAGTTCCTAATGTAGTTCTCATTAAGTTTTTATTATTACAAATACGAGCAGTTTTTTCGGAGACAAAATGCGGCATTTGTAATTTTTCACTAATGGAATTAACTACCGGCATAGCTAAATCAGATCCCACTGAATAAACCAAGGAAATTTGATTCTCTTTAATATATTGAGTAATAGCGTCCGTATTTAAAATATTTATCTCTTCAAAATGATCTACTACCTCTGCCCCTGGACCATCCTTCGACATAGCACATGCATAAGTTTCATAACCCATTTTTTTTAGTTTTAAAATTGCATCCATTTGAACAGAAGCAACACCTAAAATAAGAATCCTTTTTTTCATAAGCTCACCATTATCTCCTTATCTATATGCACTGCTTCCTTAAAGTTCGAAATAATATAGTCCACCTGCTCTTTAGTTAAACATGTATGAAGTGGTAATGTAATTTCATTTTCGTACATCGCATAGGCATTCGGAAAATCATTTATAGAGAAACCTAAATTTTTATATGCAGTATGCATTGGTAATGGCTTGTAATGAACATTTGTAGCAATACCTTTTTCAGCCATTTTTTCAATTACTTTATTTCTTTCACCTTCGTTTTTCCCAGAAAGCCTAACCAAATATAAATGACCACTTGATGAGAAATTCTCTCCAAAATGGCTTAAGACTTGTATACTATTACCCTTTATATCTTTATCATACATCTCTATAATTTGCTTTCTTTTTTCAAGAAGTTTAGAGTATCTTTTAAGTTGTACAAGTCCTATCGAAGCCATGATATCAGTCATATTACACTTATAAGCAAGTGAAACAATATCATATTCCCAATTCCCTAGCTTTGTTTTAGCAAGGGCATCTTTATCCTGACCATGAAGAGTTAGAAGCACAAATTCTTTGTATAACACATCATCATCTATGCCTTTAAAATCTCTCCAAGTAACCGCACCTCCCTCAGCAGTCGTAAGATTCTTAACTGCATGGAATGAAAAGCAAGTAAAGTCTGCAACTTCCCCACTCATTCTACCTTGAAAAGAGGCCCCAAATGAATGAGCTGCGTCAGCAATAACAACAATTCTTCCAAATGCTTTTTGAATTTCATTGTTTGGATTAAACATATCCTTTTTTTTATTAACCGCTTCAAATACTTTATTGTAATCGCACATCACCCCAGCTATGTCTACTGGTATAATTGCTTTTGTTTTCTCTGTAATAGCACCTGCTATAGCATCATAATCTAAATGATAGGAGTCTTTAGCAGTATCAACTAAGACAATCTTTGCACCTACATGTTCGATGACACTAGCTGAAGCTGTATAGGTATAAGCAGAGGTAATTACTTCGTCGCCTTCCCCGATACCTAAAAGCCTAAGTGTCATTTCCATGCAAGATGTCGCAGAATTCATTGTTACAGCTTTTGATGTATTACAAAACGCAGCGATTTGTTTTTCGAATAATTTTGTTTTGGGACCAGTGGTTATCCAACCACCTTTAAGTGTATCAACTACTTCATTAATTTCTTCCTGTGTTATATCCGGTGGTGAAAATGGAATTCTCATAATCCACGCTCCTCTTTTATATTTCGTCTAATCAAGTTAAGATTTCTAGACTTTTTCATGTGTTAATCCTATCCTAGGAATTTTCAAACTCAGGTTCTTATTCTTTTTCATAAGAAGTGAGCGACCAAATAAAGTACTTTAATTCAAATAAACATTTTCAATTTCTTCAAAGAATAATAATTTACAAAAAATGAGCTTACGATCTATGCTTCTAAATGTTATCTATTAGCAACTGGAATACGCTTACTGAATTTTGTATTTGCGGTCGTAATTAGAATGTCCTTTAATTCTTTTGTTCCTTTTTGAGTTAATGTTTCTATGAGTGAATATAATTCATTTTTATCCATTGGCTCTGCTTTCCCAATATGAATCTTTGGAAATATTTGACCTTCTTGAACCTCATTCTCATTTAATAATTCTTCATATAGTTTTTCCCCAGGGCGAATCCCCGAAAATTCAATACCTACTTCTTCTTCAGTATAACCTGAAAGAATAATCAAGTTTTTTGCCAAATCTACAATTTTCACTGGGTCTCCCATATCCAAAACAAAAACTTCACCGCCACGTGCCAGAGTCCCTGCCTGAATTACTAGCCTTGAAGCCTCAGGAATAGTCATAAAATACCTTGTCATGTCCGGATGAGTAACTGTAACTGGACCACCAGCTAAAATCTGATTTTTAAAAAGTGGTATCACACTTCCCCTACTCCCAAGCACATTCCCGAATCGTACAGCTACAAACTTTGTTTTACTTTCTTTAGCCAAGTTTTGAATAATCATCTCTGCAAAACGTTTTGTTGATCCCATTACATTTGGGGGATTTACTGCTTTATCCGTCGATACAAGAACAAAGCTGTTTACACTAAATGCATCAGCTGCTTCAGCGACATTCTTCGTTCCCAAAATATTATTCTTCACTGCTTCCATAGGATTATATTCCATCAATGGTACATGTTTATGTGCAGCAGCATGGTAAATAACATCAGGTTTGTATTCATCAACAATATCAAAGATCCTAGCCCTGTCTTGTACATCGGCAATAATTGGAACAATTTCTATTTCTGATTGATATTTATTCGTTAGTTCCATTTCAATATTATAAATACTGAACTCACCATGTCCCAATAGTAGTATTTTTGCTGGTTTAAACATACATATTTGCCGACAAATTTCCGATCCAATTGATCCTCCAGCACCAGTTACTAAAATTGTTCTATCAGTGAGTTCTTTGGATATACCTTTAATATCTAATTCGATAGGTTCACGCCCCAACAAATCTTCCACTTGAACATCTCTTATTTGATTAACAGAAACCTTTCCTGTCATAAGGTCTTCTAACATCGGCATAATCTGTGTTTTTGCTTCAGTTTTTGCACACTCGTCAAAAATGCGATTGATTTCAATTTTATTTAAAGATGGAATCGCAATAATTATAGTATCAATTTCATGTTTTTGGACAAAATCAGAAATATTATTCACTTCTCCAATTACCGGAATTCCGTAAATTTGAAGTTTGTACTTATTTGGATCATCATCAACAAATGCCACTGGATATAAGTCAGCTTCTGAATTCTTCAATAGTTGCCTAACCACCATAGTACCTGCTGAACCAGCTCCTACTATTAAGGTTCGTTTTTTATTTGGACTTAGTGAAATAAAGCTATCCCGGTATACTCTCAAGGAAAATCTTGATCCACCAATAAGTATTATGTGTAACATCCATGTAATACCTAAAACACGAAAATAGATATCATGGTTAATTATTAATTGAACAATTGCTGTCATTAATATAGAAAAAGTAACAACCTTAAAAATAGTTAATAACTCTCCAACGCTTGCATACTTCCATGCTTTTTGATATAAACGGTAAATAGTTGCAAATAAATGATGGCTTAGTAATAATGTAATTGAGCATACCAAAAGCATTGGTATAGTAGTATATATATTTAAATATGGATATAAAATGAAGTACCCAATGAATATTGCAAATAATACAATTATCGAGTCTAACAGTACAAATATCGGAACCCTTCTTTTATAACTCAATATAAACCCCTTCTTTTACTAAAATATTTCGAGTATATCCATTTACATTTTGATAATATAAATTAAGATTTTAAATTTTTTAATTTAAGATCAATTTCCTCGAAAGAATTGTTCTTAACCATTTGTTCCAAGAATATCAATAACTCATTTTTGATTTCTTCATGATTCAACGCAAACTCAATCGTTGTCTGAATAAACCCTAATTTCTCTCCAACGTCGAATCGTTTCCCTTCAAATTCATATGCAAAAACTCGTTGAATTTCGTTTAATTTTTGGATAGCATCTGTCAGCTGAATCTCTCCTCCTGCTCCCAGTTCTTGTTTTTCCAAGAACATAAATATTTCAGGCGTGAATATGTACCTACCCATGATTGCCAAGTCGGATGGTGCTGTTCCTTGTTCAGGCTTTTCGACAAAATTATTTACTTCATAGCGTCGGCCGTTTTGGTTACTTGGATCGACAATCCCATAACGATGGGTTTCTTCTTTAGGAACTGTTTGTACACCAATGACTGAAGATAAGGTTTTATCATATTCATTCATTAATTGTTTTAAGCAAGGTGTTTCCGCTTGGACGATATCATCACCTAATAAAACGGCGAATGGTTCGTTTCCAATGAATTTCCTTGCACACCAAACTGCGTGGCCTAGACCTTTTGGTTCCTTTTGTCTAATGTAATGAATATCAACTTTGGAAGGAGCTTGGACCTTTTCAAGTAATTCGAATTTATTCTTTTCCATTAAATTATTTTCAAGTTCAAATGCATTATCGAAATGATCCTCAATTGCACGCTTACCTTTTCCAGTTACAATAATGATATCTTCAATACCTGAAGCGACCGCTTCTTCGATGATATATTGAATGGTTGGTTTATCCACGATAGGAAGCATTTCCTTCGGCATAGCCTTAGTGGCTGGCAAGAACCTTGTCCCCAATCCTGCTGCTGGTATTATTGCTTTTTTTACTTTTTTCATTTATTCTCCTCCTCTTGCTTTTCCTGTTCATTTATTAAAAATATCTAGATGCTGATAAAATTTTATGTATTTTCCTAATTATTGAAAAAAGGATTAAAAACTTAGAGTCTTAGTCCGATATATACTATGCCATAATATTTGTTCTTCATTAAAATTTAGCAACATTCACAAAAACAAAACAAATCTACCCATTAGAATTCATCACAAATTGGGCTTCGAAGATTAAAAAATCCCCAATATTTTTTTCTTTTTAATCTTTTCAGGAACTTCTTTATAAATCGTCTTACCTTCTACTAGCAATTCCGCATTATCTAGAAAAAGGTCAACATAGTCGACACTGAATTTCTTTTCAATCACATCAAAAGCTTCATTCATTTTGAAGCTACGACTTGTGATATTATGAGCATCTGATGAAATGAAATGAGTTAGATTAGATTCTATTAATTGCATCGAAAACTTTTGTATGTTCTTTCCGAAGGCACCTGAAACACTGGCAGCAGTTACCTGGGTAAGTGTTCCGTTGTTCACAAACTTGTATAAAAGGTCTGGATTTTCGATTAATTCTTGGTTTCGTTCTGGGTGGACGATAATTGGAGTCAGGCGCTCGAATTGTATATCTGAAAGCAATTGTTCTGTATAACGCGGGACAAGTGCAGATGGCAGTTCAATGAAAAGATACTTTTCTCCATCATTCAGTGTGATGATCTCTTCCAGTTCATAGTCTTTCAAAATCTCTCCATATATCCTTGTTTCTTGCCCTGGCAGTATTTCCAGTGGAATCGCTTCAGCTTTCAATACCTCATTAAGCTCTGCCACTCTGTTTATGATATCTTGTTTCCGATTTTCGTATTTCCCATTCATATGATGCGGCGTTGCAATGATCTTATGTATACCTTCTAAAACCGCCATTCTCGCCATCTCTAAACTATCCTCAATCGATTGAGCGCCATCATCTATCCCTGGTAATATGTGCGAATGAATATCTATCATTTCTCGACCTCCCCCCTCTGATTCTTTTAACCTATAAAAATTACAATCTTTCCCTTATGAATATAATATAAAAAGCAGGAAATAAGTAGTGCTTTTACTTATTTCCGTAATAATAGTAATATTGGCTGTTTTTTTGCATTTTTTTATTATTTAACACAACCCCCAAAAGGTTACATGAAGCTGCATTCAATAGTTCTTTTGCCTTCAACGCTTGTTCAGTTCCTGTTTTCCCGCTCGAGATTACAAGAATCGTTCCGTCACATTTGTTCGATAGAATTTGTGCATCCGTAACGGCCAAGACTGGTGGTGTATCCATGATAATGACGTCAAATTCTTCGTAGAAACGTTCGAATAATTCATTCATCGAGTTTGAGCCTAGCAATTCAGCCGGATTAGGGGGAACTGGGCCGCTGGATAACACATATAGATTTTTTTCATCTGTTTCAACGACAGCATCTTTCAAATCCATGCGTTTCGTTAATACATTCGTCATACCAAAGGTATTAGGTAAATTGAAGGTATAATGAACAGTTGGTTTTCTTAAGTCCGCATCCACAAGCAAAATCTTTTTTCCTTGCTGTGCAAATACGACCGCAAGATTGGCTGCTGTGGTGGATTTCCCTTCTCCTGGTCCTGTAGAAGTGACCATGATTGAACGCATTTCTTCATCAACAGCAGAAAATTGAATATTCGTCCGGATGGTACGGAATTGTTCCGATATCGGTGATTTCGGATTGAATTTCACAATTAATTTTCTTTTATTATCCAATTTTTTCTTTTTAGCCATTTTTTTCACCTCTTCCACGTGTTGCTGGTCTTTCCGAACGTAAGCTATTATCTCCTTGGCCATCAATTGTCCCAATGACACCAAGAATAGGCATACCTAGTTGCTTCTCGATATCTTGCTCTGTCTTTATCGTGTTATCCAAATATTCCAAAAGGAAAGCAAGGCCTACACCTGCCATTAATCCGACAACCAAAGCAATCGCAATGTTAAGTAATGGTTGCGGCTTGATTGGTGATGTATTTTCTTTATATTCTGCCTTTGCCAACAAAGTCACATTATCTACATTCATGATCTCGACTATTTGCTTTTGAAACACTTCTGCCGTTTTATTAGCAATATCCACTGCTGTTTTTGGATTTTCATCCTCGACAATGATATTAACAACCTGTGAATTTTGTTCACTCGCTACCGAAATTTTTTCGTTTAGATCTGCT
Organism: Bacillus sp. ISL-78; assembly: GCF_018613455.1. NCBI lineage: Bacteria > Bacillati > Bacillota > Bacilli > Caryophanales > Bacillaceae > Bacillus > Bacillus sp. ISL-78. The sequence goes on along the minus strand of NZ_JAGGQC010000013.1, from coordinate 260,366 downwards.
GCTGTCATGTCAAGATTAAGATCTTCTTTAACTAATTCCAATATCGCCGAACTTTTAATGATGACATTATATGTATTAATTAATTGAAGATTCGTTTGAACTTCGTTGTAATTATAAAGTGCTTCTTCATTCTTAGATTGATTGACAAGTAATTGTGTGGATGCCTGATAGATTGGCGTCAAAATAAAATAGCTGACAGCCCCGCTCACTAAAACGGCAAGTGCCGTAATGATTATTATTAGGCTTAAACGCTTTCGCAAAGTCAAAAATAGGTCTTTTATACTTATTGTTTCTTCCATGATTCCCTCCAACTTTTAAATAACAGCATTGGTATTATATCACAAAACCTTGCCATTCATTGTTTTTTTTGTCATAATTTTAGGTAATTTGATATTTATATTAAAACCTATTTCCTTATAAATTGGTATAGATATTTTAATATCGGTATAATTTTCAATAAAAAAGTGTCTAATTCAGGCATATTATGGAGGAATCATATGAAGGTCATCATACCTACTCTTATTGTTTTAGCATGCGTTGTATCTTTGGTCATAGGTAATATTCATTGGAATGGTAAAATCTCCGATGCTAGTGTCAGTCAGACTGAGCCAAAAAGTACGAAGGAGAAAACTAGTAATTCTAATCCCGATAATGAAGAACTCGTAAAATACATTGGGAATTGGCCGCAGGCAAGCAAAGAATTATATAAAAAAAGATTGGCAGAAGGGAAACCTTTTAAGATTTTAATGGTTGGTTCGAATTCCCTTGGCAATGAGGAGTATAACTTGCCTGATGATATAGCTGATCAGCTTAAAGATATTTATGGAGACACCGTTCAAGTGGACGGTTTACTTTACGATTTAATGTCTTCACAATTTGTTCTTCAAAACAAACAAAAAGATTTAATAGAAGCTAAAGCAGATTTAATATTATTCGAACCTTTCACCTTAAAGGACAATGGAAATGTCTCAATTGAAGATTCTCTTGATAATATAACGACGATTATTGAGGGTGTCACAGCAGCAAACAAAGAAACACAATTCATTCTGCAGCCCCCTAACCCTTTATATAATGCAACCTACTATCCTAACCAAGTGAAGGAATTGGAAAGGTATGCAAATGATAAGGATATTCCTTATCTCAATCATTGGAGTAATTGGCCTGATCAAGCATCAGATAAAATGAAAGATGTCTTGAACGAACAGCGGGAATTACCTAATGAAAAGGGCTATAAAATATGGAGTTTGTATCTGGAAGAATTCTTTATTAAGCAGTTTTAATAAAAAAAAGCCGCATCCCCCTATACTGGGGATGCGGCTTTTTGGGGATTTAAAATATACCTAGGAATTTTCTTGATTCAATTTTCTGCGGTATTTCTTTATATGCCAATTTACCTTGAACCAAAAGCTCGGCATTGTCCATGAATAAATACCTCATATCGAAACCAAACTTATTTTCTACTTCAGTAAAAGCCCCCGCCATATGGAAGGCACGGCTTTTCGTATTATGGGCATCAGATGCTATATAGTGAGTCAGGTTTTTCTCGATGAGTTGAAAGGCAAACTTTTTAGTTTTCTTTCCAAATCCACCAACGATACTTTTTGCTGTTATCTGAGTCAAAGCTCCATGTTTGACCAGCTTGTAAAGGTGATTTGGAGATTCCATAAACTCGAGATTCCTTTCTGGATGAACGATGATAGGAACTAGCCCTTTCATTTGCAATTCATATAATAAGGGCTCTGTATATGCAGGAACATGGTCTGCCGGCAATTCTATGAACACGTATCTTCCGCCATCATTCAAAGTTAAAATTCTTTCGGCCTGATAATCCGCTAAAATATCTCCATAGATTCGTGTTTCCTGACCTGCCAACACGTCCAAACCAATTGATTCAGCTTTCAATGCATCATTTAGTTCTGCCACTTTTTCTATAATATCAAATTTCTCATTTTCAAAAAAACCATTTTTATGATGAGGAGTGGCAATAATGGTCCGTATACCCTCCGATACAGCAATCTTAGCCATGGCTATACTCTCTGTAATGTGCTTAGCCCCGTCATCAACTCCTGGTAATATATGGGAGTGTATATCGATCATCTATAAACCCTCTTTCCGCTCTGTCGGACAAACTTTATAATTATTTACACATAAATCTAACATTTTAATGAATTTTATACAAATAAGTATAATTGGAAATTACTATTAAACTCCAGAAATCCTTAAACGGATATTTTTATTCATAAAAATCCTTGAACTATTGAATTATCCTGAATATTACTATAAATCTTACCTCCGTTCTCTATTATGAACAATAGGGAAGAAGGCATGACTTTTATTTAATAACCAATACTAGAAATTTATTTCAATAGATTTGTCCTATAGTCTTTTTATGTTTTCATCTGAAATATAAAAATACTTTTCATTAAATTTTAACAATATAAACTCGAGGACATGATTACCCATCTGGTTTATTACCAAGGGGCAATTACTCACATTGTATTAACTGTACCTGATTGGATGTTGCGATAAGTGGTATGAGCAGCTTATTGGCTCAATACGGATTCAGCTTTGTCTCGTCAACGCCAAAATAAAAAGAGCCCTAGGGCTCTAAAATAAACTATTAACAATTAATTTTATCCATCCAATAAAAGAAAGATGTACCAAACAAAAGTCCTTTTAAGAAATTCCCTTCATTTTTACCTATCATATTGAACACACCTCTCGGCTTGGTTTTCTTGTGATAATCATAATTGAAAGCGCTTTCTTTGTATATGAGGCATTTGTAGTAATTACTTTACAATTTGATCCTTAAGAGGCGCCGGCAAGATGAATCAGTCGGTTAACTGAAGAAATTAAAACAATAATCCTCTAGGACTCATCATGAAACTCTCCCCCCGATGCTAAACATGATTACCCATCGGCACATTTTTCAACCCCAGTATTTCCCGTTTCCTCCTCACTTTTTCGTTGTATGATAAAAAAGGAGTTTTGGGAATGATTATTCTCCAGTATATTGGAAAAGTTTTTTCATTCATGCATAAGGATATACCGGAAACTCACTTTAAATGCCATGTTTGTACAGGTAAAGGTGTCTACGTTATTTATATGGATGGTCTTACCTGTATGCAAAAGAATTTTTGGATGGCCGATTAAGTGGCATGAGCAGGTGTTGGGATTCAAATTATTGGCGGGTCCCTATTAGTTTGTGCAAGTGAGGAGAATGAACCTAATATGACGAATGATCTTCTTGGTGATTAAGTTAACAAGATGCGTAAATGCTCATTTGATGGCGATAATAGAGTGGAGACTGAGCTTTTTGAGTTTCTTGAATAAAAGCCGCAATTATTCCGCTTTGCCAATTACTTTTGTCGTTTTGTACCCTCTCCATTTTAATGCCGGTTTCACAGATACTGTTTTATCTTCTACATCATTCGACTTTGATAAGCACTTAATCTCATAAAGATTATTTAAGTTCAAAAAAATCCAGCATTTCTGCTGGATACTCCAAAGTACCAATCACTTAACCAAATTCAATACTTCTAGAAGTCTGCCATCTGAAATATAGTTAAAAGTGACCGTCTTATCATCAAGAATGTGATAGCTTAAACCAAAAAACTCTCCGTCTTCCGGAAAATTTTTGTATAAAATCCTCGAGTTGTTCGGAATTTAGTTTAACGACCATAGGTTTCTTCCTATCATGTAGAGAATCTTCTACCCTCTCCATTACAGTCTCTGTAAATCTACCCATAATTAACTCCTTTAATCTCTCATTTCCCAAATAATATACCTTATAAATGGTAAATAAAAGGTCCTTAATAAAAATTTCATAATAATGACACGACTCCTCAACAACTCTCCCAAGTATCTTACATTTTCACCATAATTACCAATTTGATTAATTAATTCCCATTCGAACTGCACGGTTGTTTCATTCAAAGTTAATTCCACACTACAGAAACGTTCTGTATAGTCAGGAACATGGTTTAATGGAAAATCCGCTATAAGACCCTATGTGTTGTGTTTCCTGAATATAAAGTGACCTCCAACCCGAATTTTTGTTTCTAATAAAATTTTTACGGACTAACAATTAATCAATATTACTCAGATTTATAGTGATCGCTTAATTTTTATAGATTGTTCTCTATAACTTTAGTAAAATGAGAATGATAATTACTATCAATTGAGGAGAATAACTATTATGGGTGTACCTTTGTTAAAAGAAGAGCTTCCTGTTGTTAATAAAATCTGGTCGCGTGATTTTATTATAATTTTCTTGGCTAACTTTTTTGTTTTTTTATCTTTTCAGATGACTTCCCCGACCCTTCCACTTTTTGTAAAGGAGCTTGGCGGCAATGAGCGTTATATTGGGTTGGTTGCTGGCATGTTTTTATTTTCTGCCCTGATTGTCCGCCCCTTTGCTGGACAGGCCTTGGAAACAAAAGGAAGACGTTTTGTTTTCCTGTTCGGTCTAGCCATATTGGCTGTATCGATTGGTTCGTTTGGATTTATGATGAGTATTTTCCTTCTTTGCGCTATGAGGATTGTGCAAGGGATTGGTTGGGGATATACGACCACGGCATCGGGTACGATTGCCTCCGACCTTATCCCAGCCAAGCGTCGGGGTGAGGGAATGGGATACTTCACGTTATCGGGTAATTTGGCGATGGCTTTTGGTCCTTCATTCGGGCTTTTCTTAGCAGATGTTTTAACCTTTCAGCATTTGTTTTTATTTTGCGGGGTAATATGCCTGGCAGCTTGGATCATGGCTTCAACGATTACGTATAAAAAAGTGGATCATGCTTTTGCCCCAGTTAAAACTAATAGGTTTGATATTTATGAAAAAAGCGCTGTTGTTCCGTCCGTTCTTGTTTTTTTCATTACAGTGACTTTTGGCGGGACCGCTACCTTCTTACCGCTTTATACAATTGAAAAAGGTCTGACAGGTATTCAAGGATATTTTATTCTTTACGCCTTGGCCCTTATTTTCACACGTATGTTCGCTGGAAAGATCTATGATCAAAAAGGACATCGAGCTGTCTTCATTCCATCCACTCTTCTTATCGTAGTGGCGATGCTATTGCTAGCCTGGATGCCAAGTAATATGATTCTGTATATAGCAGCTATTTTATATGGCATTGGATTCGGTGCTGTCCAACCGGCTCTTCAAGCATGGTCTCTTGAACACGCTGCCCGAAACAGAAAAGGCATGGCCAATGCCACTTTCTATTCCTTCTTTGATCTTGGAATCGGTTTCGGTGCCATTCTCTTTGGACAAATCGGCTATCTGTTCGGGTATATAAGCATATACATAATGGCAGCAGTTTCTGTGGGGATTTCAATGGTGGCTTACCTATGGATTTTAAGAAAAATGAAGTAATTACACAATAAGGGACATCCTTATGGATGTTCTTTTTTTGAAAGGTCTTTTAGTAAAGATTGTTGTTATTAAAACGAAACGATTTAAGGTTGATTGGAGCGGAAGTGCGAGACTCCTGCGGGAGCAGTGGGNNAGGAGGCTCACCGCCCGCCCCGCGGAAAGCGAGCATCTGGAGGGGAAATCAACCACACCACATTACTTGGTAAATGGCAACAAAGTATTCGAATACAGCCTATTGAAAATAGTAGTGATTTTGTAGAACAGTTTATCGCATTTGCATCAGCACATTTTTTAACCCCATGTAAACTATGTTATGATTTTATTAGTTTTAAGTAATGTTATTGTATTCCCTGTTTCCTTCTCTCTTTTTCGATGTATGATAGAAAAAAAAGGAGTTTTGGGAATGATTATTCTGCAGTATATTGGAAAAGTTTTTTCATTCATGCATAAGGATATACCGGAAACTCATGTTAAATGCCATGTTTGTGCAGGTACAGGCGCCTACGATATTTATACAGATTGCCTTACCTGTAATGCAAAGGGATTGATCAGTAAAGTTGAGTATAATAGGAGGCTTGAAGAGGGTGAAATTTAAAGAATTTCATGAAGTCGATATATGTAATCTAAGAAGCAATATTGGCTATTGCTTCTTTTTTGTCCCCAAAAACAGTACGGTTTCCCCTCCATCTTTAAAGGATATTTTTTTATATCAGCGAGATACATATGACAGCAATTACTCATTTGCGAGTGAGGAGAATCAACATAATATGATCTATGATTTCGGTGATCATATCAAAAAGATGCGTAATGCTCATTTGGTGGCGGATAATTCAGTAGGGATTGAGCTTTTTGAGTTTGAGGAGCCGAGGATGCCTAAGGGTGAGCGTCGCGGTATAAGGGATTTTTTCATATTTGCCTGCTATCGGATGATATTGATAAGCTGGCTGAGGTCATGGTGCCTCCGGCGGATAAAGGCGTAGCGATCTATGGAATACCTGGAAGAACAAGCCTTATTATTTAATATATTGTCCTTTCGGCAATATCATTGAACTTTACAGCCGAAGCACGGAATTGATGTATGGAAATAGAGATTGATTTAAGAACAGCCCCCAATTAGATTATTGGGGGCTGTTCTTGTTTTTCCATCACTTTTTAACTGTTACTTTTCTTGATTCGCTTACGTTTTTCGCTTTATCTTTGGCATGAATATATAGGTTCTTCCCGGCTTTTTGCTTGGGAATTCTAACCGAGAATGTACCTTTGGTCGTTGCTGTGGCAGAGCCGATCACTTTTTTTGATGCTTTGATGGACACAGTGGAGTTAGCTTCTGCTTTGCCGGTTACTATTGTCGTTTTTGTCGTGACTGTGTTGACCGTCGGTTTACTTGGTGCTGTTTTGTCTGCGACGGTCACGGTTTTGATCGAGCTTATATTGCCCGCTTTATCGGTTGCTGTAATGGATAGGACTTTTCCGGCCTTTTGTTTTTTTGACATCGTTACGGTGAAATTCCCTGCGCTGTTGGAATTTGCTTTGCCTAGAACCGTTCTGCCGGTTTTGACGGTGACGGAAGAGCTTGCTTCCGCTTTGCCGGTTACTTTTACGGTATTGTCACCTACCGTATTTACGGACGGTCTTACAGGAGCCGTTTTATCTGCCACTTTAAATGAAACGGGAATACTTTTATTTCCCGATTTATCGATGAGCCTAGTAGAGATAGTCGTTCCGGCTGTTTGTTTTGCGATGGTCGCTGTAAACGTTTTTTCGCCGCTGATCTTCACTGTGGCGAGTTGTTTTTTATCGGTATAAATGGAGACGGTCCCCGCTTTGAAATCAGCCGGGATTTTCCCATTGATCTTGGTGTCCTTATCGGATATCGCAGTCACGGACGGTTTGGTCAGCGTCTTCATTTCCAGTGCTTTTTTGGCATTGACCCGCCCGTTTCCATAGTAGATGTCTTTCCCTTTTGTGCCTAGGTCCACGGCTGAATCATAGAGACGGTATTCAACCTCCGTTTTGTTTAGTTTAGGCTCATTGGACCAAATCAATGCCGCTACACCCGCCACCATCGGCGTGGCCATCGATGTTCCGCTCATCCAGCCGTATTTACCATTTGGCAGGGTTGAAAGGATGTCATCCCCAGGGGCCGCAATATCGACTGTTGAATGGTAGTTGGAATAACTGGGACGCTTGTCACTTGAGTTAGTGGCAGCTACGGAAATGACGTGGCTGAATGCAGCTGGGTACACTCGCTGTACATTTTTCCCCATATCCCCTTCATTCCCGGCAGCCGCGACGATCAGTACGCCTTTTTTATAGGCTTCCTGGACGGCCTTGTTCAAGGACTCCGAATAACTTGTGTCGCCTAAACTCATATTGATGATGTTTGCCTTTTGCTGAACGGCATAATGTATAGCTTCAATGATATCGGCCGTATCGGCATACTCTCCATCAAAGACGTTGATCGGCATTAGTTTAACGTTCGGGGCAATACCCGTTCCGCCTATGCCGTTGTTCGCAGAACCGGCAATGATGCCAGCGATATGCGTTCCATGCTCCCCTTTTGGGACGATATGCTTCCGATTGCGTATCGTATCATAGGCATTGACGATCCTTCCTTTTAAATCTTCGTGGTTGCGATCGATGCCGTCGTCAATGATGGCCACGATCAATTCCTTTGATCCCATTGTTTTTGTCCACGCTGCACCCGTACCAAGCTTTTTATGGTGCCACTGGTCTATGTAGGCTGGATCGTTCGGGCTTTCCATCTTCTTGAAAAGATAGTTTGGTTCTGCATATTCCACATCCTTCTGTTCTTCAAGTTCCTCGATCAGGTTATCGGTTGATTCCCCTTTAGGAACCTCCACCTTTTCTATCAACTCGTTGATCGGCTCATCGTTCGCCTCTTTGTACTTGACGATGACACCATCAGATTGCGGCGTCTCTTCTGCAGATGCAGCATCTGGCTGATAGATTGGCAGAATCATAAACAGTAATAATACCGGCAATATAGCCTGAATAAGCTTGTGCATACAATCACTCCAAAAAATATGATTAAGAATAGCTATCGATGAGGTTATATCATGAACCAATTCTACTATTATTCCTAACTAGATTGTATACCGTCCGATAAGGTTTTACTAACCTTTTTATCTAGTTAAATTATCTTATTTACACAACAAAAAAACCGCTATAAAGCAGTCTCGGATTGTCGACAAAATGGGGTTCTATCTACGAGACGCGAGACTCCTGCGGGAAATGCGAGTCCAGGGGAGACCCCGCAGGCGCGAAGCGTCGAGGGCGGACCGCCCGCGGAAAGCGAGTGCCTGGAGTGGAAATCAACGGTCCCTTTCTCCAAACAAAAAACTGCAGGCAAACTCGCTTTTCATCGAGTTTGCCTGCAGTTCGGAATCGCTATAACACGGTTTAATGTCCGCCTAAATAGGCGTTCTTGATTTCTTCGCTTGCGGTCAGTTCCTCTGATTTGCCTGATAGGACGATTCGTCCGGTTTCGACAACATAGGCTCTGTCGGCTATGGATAGTGCTAAGTTGGCATTTTGTTCGACCAGCAGAATCGTCGTACCTGTTTTGTTGATTTCTTCGATGATATGAAAGATTTGCTTCACCAATAATGGGGCAAGTCCCATCGATGGCTCGTCCAGTAACAGAAGACGGGGCTTGGCCATGAGGGCCCTGCCCATCGCGAGCATTTGCTGTTCCCCGCCGGAAAGGGTTCCGGATTGCTGTTTCAGACGCTCCAGTAAACGCGGGAACAATTCATAGACTTTCTCCATGTCCTGCTTGATGCCTGCCTTATCTTTGCGCAGATAAGCACCAAGCTGAAGGTTTTCTTCGACGGTCATGTTAGCAAAGACCCGCCGGCCTTCAGGGACATGGGAAATGCCCATTTTCACGATGGATTGTGCTGCCTTTCCGCCGATGGAATCCCCTTCGAATAGGATCTTCCCTTGTTTTGGTTTTAATAGGCCTGAAATGCTTTTCAGCAACGTGCTTTTCCCGGCTCCGTTCGCCCCGATCAGGGTTACGATTTCACCTTCGTTAATAGAAAGCGAGATTCCTTTCAAGGCTTGAATGTTTCCGTAATAGACGTTGATGTCCTCGATTTTTAACATTATGAAACCTCCTCGCCCAGATAGGCCTCGATGACTTTTGGATTGTTACGGATTTCCTCTGGCTTTCCTTGAGCGATCAGTTGTCCGTGATCGAGTACATATATGCGTTCGCAAACACCCATGACGAGCGGCATATCATGTTCTATCAATAATACGGTCAAATCGAATTTCTCACGGATGAGGGCAATCAGGTTCATGAGTTCGTGCGTTTCCTGGGGGTTCATCCCCGCTGCCGGTTCATCGAGCAAAAGCAGTTTCGGGTTGGCGGCAAGTGCACGGGCGATCTCCAAACGTCTTTGTTTACCATACGGCAGGTTCTTTGCCTTTTCATCCTTATATTGATCAAGGTTGAAAATCTTCAAGAACTCAATCGCTTTTTCATCCATTTCCTTTTCGCCTTTAAAATGGATCGGCATGCGGAGGATCGAACTTAAGATGCCATGCTTAGAAAGCGAATGATAGGCCACTTTTACATTGTCGATCACGGATAGCTCACTGAATAAGCGAATGTTCTGGAATGTCCGGCTGATCCCCTTTTGCGTGATTTTATATGGAGGCAGTTTTCTTAAGTTCTCACCTTCCAAGGAAATGGTGCCCTCCGTCGGGACGTAAACTCCTGTCAGCAAGTTAAAGAAAGTCGTTTTTCCAGCGCCGTTCGGCCCGATCAAGCCAATTAGTTCCCCTGGATATAACTCGACGTTAACATCAGAAACGGCTTTAAGCCCTCCGAACTGGATGCCGACCGAATCGACTTTAAGCAGCGGTGTTTTTATTTTTTTCATGGCTGCTTCCTCCTTTACGTTTGAACATGGATGTTATTTCTTTGGTACCCATTAAACCTTGCGGGCGATAGAGCATCATCACGATTAGCACAAGACTGTAGATGATCATTCGCGTTTCCGGATAATCCTGCAGGAAAGTCGTGACTACCGTCAGTAATATCGCGGCCAATACGGCACCGGAAAGACTTCCAAGGCCGCCAAGAACGACAAGGATCAAAATATCGAATGATTTCAGGAATCCAAAGTTCGATGGCTGGATGATATAGAAGTTATGAGCGTAAAGCCCTCCAGCGATACCGGCAAAAAAAGCACCGATCGCAAAAGCGACAACTTTGTAATAGGTCGTGTTGATTCCCATCGAATCGGCAGCCGTTTCGTCCTCGCGGATTGATATGCAGGCTCTTCCGTGGGTCGAGCTAGTAAAGTTTCGGATGACGATGATCGTTACGATGACGGATGCGAATACCCACGGCCAAGTGGTCAAATGGGAAACCTGCATGCCGCTGGCCCCGCCGACATAATCGATATTCAAAAGCATGATCCGGACGATTTCCCCAAAACCAAGGGTCGCAATCGCCAGATAGTCACCTTTTAAGCGTAAGCTAGGAATTCCGATGATCAATCCTGCCAGCGCTGACGCCAAACCGCCGACTATCAATGCTGCATAAAATGGCATTTCCAGCTTCATCGTCATGACGGCTGAGGCATAGGCACCGACTGCCAGGAAACCGGCATGCCCGATGGAGAACTGCCCGGTTATCCCGATGATCAAGTGCAGGCTCGCTGCCAGAATGATATTGATCCCGATGAACATGAGCGTATTTTGATAAAAAGGATTTAGCGATCCGCCGCCGATTAACACTTGAACTACGGCGAAAAAGATCAATGATAGTGAAATCGAGAGCCAAAAACCTTTTGCTCGCTTAATTGTAGTCATTGCTTTGTCTCCCCTATACTTTTTCTTTTTTGTTTTTACCGAATAAGCCTTGTGGCATGAAAATCAAGATAAGAATCAGTACGACGAAGGCTACAGCATCACGCCATAATGAGTAACCGGCGGCACTGACCAAAGCTTCGATGACACCTAGCAATAGGCCACCGACCATCGCGCCCGGTATAATCCCGATTCCTCCAAGTACGGCGGCAACGAATGCCTTCAATCCAGGAAGCACACCCATGAGCGGCTCGATCTTTATATAGTAAATACCGAAAATGACGCCCGCTGCCCCAGCCAATGCGGAACCGATTGCAAAGGTGGCGGAAATCGTGTTATCGACATTTATACCCATCAGCTTAGCTGCATCCGCATCGTAGGAAACGGCACGCATCGCTTTTCCAATTTTTGATTTATGAACGATGATTTGAAGGATGATCATCAAGACTACAGCCACTCCAAAAATCAAAACCGATTGACTATTGATGGAAACTCCAAAAATATTGAACTTGTCTGTCGGCAATACATCATTCGGATAAGCTTCCGGCTGTGCACCGCGGACGTATATGAATCCGTATTCGATCAAAAGGGAAACACCGATGGCAGTGATAAGTGCCGCGATACGCGTTGCGTTACGCAATGGCTTGTACGCGATACGCTCGATCAATACCCCAAACAGCGCACAGACCGTCATCGAGATTAATAGGGCGGGCACGAATGACAGATCCAGGACCGTTATTGAGTAAAACCCAACGAATGAGCCGACCATGAATACATCGCCATGTGCGAAGTTTATCAATTTAACAATCCCGTAAACCATCGTATATCCGAGAGCGATAAGGGCATAAATGCTGCCTAATGAAACCCCGTTTATTAACTGTTGTATCAATTCCATGTTCGACTCTCCTTGAAAATCTAATTTTATGAATAATTAGTCCAGACTCTTTTCATTCCGTTAAGGGGATGTTCAGCACCCTGGCATGCTTGAAAAATGAGAATTCGCCAGCACCTTCTTATTAAGGAAGGGCCGGCGAAAGGGTTGGAGTTGTTCTCCGAAATTAAGGATTGATTTTTGTGTTGAATACTTGTTTTCCTTCCTTAAATTCAAGGATGGTGGCAGATTTGATTGGATTATGTTTTTCATCCAATGTGAATGTACCCGTAACAAGCTCAAGGTCAGCCGTTTTTTCCAGCGCTTCTTTGATTTTTTTCGAATCCGCTGAACCGGCACGTTTAATCGCGTCTGCAAGGAAGTATCCTGTGTCATATCCTAGGGCATTAAATGCATCCGGGGACTTATCTTTGTATTTCGCTTTAAACGCTGACACAAAATTCTGAATTTTCTCATCAGGATCACCTGAAGAATAGTGGTTCGTGATGAACGTATTATTTAGAGCTTTTGCACCGGCAATTTCAACTAGCTTAGGAGAATCCCAGCCGTCGCCGCCCATGAATGGAACATCAAGTCCAGTTTCCCGTGCCTGCTTCACGATCAGACCAGCTTCCTCATAGTAACCAGGAAGGAAAATGAAATCAGGTTTTGCCGATTTCAAACGAGTCAATGTGGAACGGAAATCAGTATCCTTCGCAATGTAAGCTTCCTCAGCAACAACCTTTCCGCCATTCTTTTCGAATTGTTCTTTAAAGGCTGCGGCTAACCCTTTTGAATAATCACTTGCGCTGTCAATATAGATGGCTGCACTTTTCGCTTTGATTTCTTTAGTGGCGAAGTTTGCAGCTACCGTCCCTTGGAACGGATCGATGAAGCTTGTCCTGAAAACGTAATCGTTCAATTTATCCTTGCTGAAAGTGATTTCAGGGCTTGTACCAGAAGGTGAAATGACCGGCACTTTATTATCTTGGGCAATCTGTACTTGTGCAATCGAGTTCGTGCTTGTTGCTGCGCCTACGATCGCTGCAACCTGATCTTGTGATGTCAGCTTGATCGCTCCGCTTGTCGCTTCGGACGCTTCAGATTTATTATCGACTTTAATTAGTTTGATTTTTTTACCGTCAATGCCTTCTTTATTGATTTCCGCAGTTGCAAGCTCCAGACCTTCTGCAATCGATTGTCCATATGAAGCGACACCGCCTGATAATTCAAGGTTGACACCGATTTTGATCGTATCTCCATCCCCGCTTGATTTTTCAGATGAACCAGAGCCGGAACATCCCGCTAGCACTCCTGCAGCAAGTGATAGAGAAAGGAATGCACTTGCTAATTTTTTCTTTTTCATAAATAATCCCCCCATTTTGTAATCAAGCTCTGATGCATGAATATTTATTCATGATGCTTCAGAAAAAAATTGATTAGATGAAATGTTTCAAATTAAATTAATATTTCGAAAAATAGTTTACCGCATAATTTTCATTCCGTCTATACATTAATTGCGAGAAGATTTCGCTAGATAGGAAATCTTTCACAGGTAGTACTATATCATTTTTATCTTTATATATTTTAAATATTGCGAAAACAAGCGATATAATCAGAAAAAACTGATAATTAAATTATATTGATATTACAAACTCCTTATTTATAGATCAAAAAAATTTATTCATTCGCTTATTTTCATCATCCTATTAATTACATTTTTACCAAAATACAAGTATAATGATAGGGAATTAAACCCAGTTTTTTCGTGCTTTTTTAGTCTTAATTCCTATATCGAAATTGAATAATACTATATTGGATGTATAAAATCATGCATGAAACCCTGTGCTTTTTTATCTTCCTGCATATTTTGCATAAACTGATCAACAAACAAATAAACCGCCAAACGGCGGTTCAGTGGCCTCCTAAATAGGCCATTTTTATTTCTTCACTTGATGTTAGTTCCTCGGCATTGCCCGACAGGACGATTCGTCCCGTTTCAACGACATACGCCCGATCTGCAATGGATAAGGCGAGGTTGGCGTTTTGCTCGACCAAAAGGATCGTTGTGCCGGACTCACTGATCTCCTGGATGATGTTGAATATTTGCTTCACCAAAAGCGGTGCAAGGCCCATCGAAGGTTCATCGAGCAGTAATAGTCGCGGTTTCGCCATTAAGGCCCGACCCATTGCAAGCATCTGCTGTTCGCCGCCTGAAAGCGTGCCAGCCTGCTGTTTGATTCTTTCCAGCAGCCTCGGAAATAGCTCGTATACCTTTTCCATATCCTTATGGATGCCATCTTTGTCTTTCCGCAAATAAGCTCCTAGCTCCAGGTTTTCGGCCACCGTCATGTTGGCGAAGACACGTCGTCCTTCAGGTACATGGGATATGCCCAGTTTCACGATGGCCTGTGCCGCTTTTCCCCCAATCGATTCACCTTCGAACAGAACTTTTCCTTGCTTTGGTTTTAAAAGACCGGAAATCGTTTTGAGCAGCGTGCTTTTTCCCGCCCCGTTCGCCCCGATCAAGGTCACGATTTCCCCCTCATTTATCTCCATGGAAACCCCTTTTAGCGCTTGGATATTGCCGTAATAAACATTGATGTCCTCTATTTTCAGCATCAGGAAACCTCCTCCCCTAGATATGCCTCGATAACCTTTGGATCGTTGCGGATTTCTTCCGGTTTTCCGTGAGCGATGAGCTGTCCATGATCAAGGACATAAATCCGTTCGCATACACCCATGACCAGTGACATATCATGTTCGATTAGCAAAACGGTAAGGTTGAACTCCTTCCGGATAAAAGCAATGAGGTTCATTAATTCTTTCGTTTCATGGGGGTTCATCCCGGCTGCTGGTTCGTCCAGTAAAAGAAGTTTCGGATTGGCGGCAAGGGCACGGGCGATTTCCAGCCGCCTTTGCTGTCCGTATGGAAGATTCTTCGCTTTTTCATCCTTAAAATGGTCAAGATTGAAAATCCGCAAAAATTCGAGCGCCTTTTCATCCATTTCCTTTTCCCCTGAAAAATATCCGGGCAACCGGAATATGGAGCTTGGAATTCCATGCTTGGCAAGCGAGTGGTAAGCAACCTTCACATTATCGATCACGGATAACTCACTGAAGAGACGAATGTTTTGAAAGGTCCTCGAGATCCCTTTTCGGGTAATTTTATAAGGCGGCTGCTTATTTAGATTTTCCCCGTTCAAGGCGATCGTTCCTTCCGTAGGGACATACACACCCGTCAATAAATTGAAGAAGGTCGTTTTCCCAGCCCCATTCGGCCCGATCAGGCCTACAAGTTCCCCTGGAAATAATTCCACGTTCACATCGGACACCGCTTTCAATCCGCCAAAGCGTATACCCACCGAATCTACCTTAAGCAACGGTATTGTGACTTCCATCCTTTGGGCCCCCTTTCGTTTTTTTATGTGTGAACAATGATGTGATTTCTCTTGTTCCCATTAACCCCTGCGGGCGGAAAATCATCATCAGGATCAGGACAAGACTATAGATGATCATCCTCGTTTCCGGATAATCCTGAAGGAATGTCGTCACGATCGTCAGTAAAATGGCGGCTAAAACCGAACCTGAAAGACTTCCAAGACCGCCAAGTACGACGAAAATCAGTATATCGAAGGATTTCAGGAAACCGAAATTCGATGGCTGGATAATATAAAAATTATGGGCATAGAGCGATCCGGCAATTCCGGCAAAAAAAGCTCCGATGACAAAGGCCGCCACTTTATAATAGGTCGTATTGATTCCCATCGCATCAGCCGCCGTTTCATCTTCCCTAACAGATATGCATGCACGCCCGTGAGTCGAATTTGTGAAATTCCTGATGACTAAGACGGTGATCATGACACAGGCAAAAACCCATGGCCAAGAAGTCAGGTGGGATACCTGCATCCCGCTTGCACCGCCTACATAGTCAATATTCAAAAGGACGATCCGGACAATTTCCCCAAAACCAAGGGTGGCTATCGCCAGGTAATCCCCCTTCAGGCGCAAGCTGGGTATCCCGATCACCATACCCGCAACAGCGGCGATGACGCCCCCAGCCAATACGGCTATGATGAAAGGAAGTTCCAGCTTCATTGTCATGACTGCCGAAGCATAGGCCCCAACCGCTAAAAAACCGGCATGCCCGATCGAGAACTGCCCGGTTATTCCAATGATTAAATGAAGGCTCGTCGCCAGCATGATATTGATGCCGATGAACATGAGCGTGTTGATATAAAATGGATTGAGGATACCGTTTGAAATGGTGTACTGCATGATTCCGAAAAAAATAAGTGCGAGCACGATCGAGAGCCAAAAACCCTTTGAATTCTTTAAAGTAGTCATCGCCATGTCTCCCCTATACTTTTTCTCTTTTATTTTTACCGAACAGTCCCTGCGGCAAGAAAATCAAAATCAAGATAAGTACGACGAAAGCCACTCCATCGCGCCATAATGAGTAACCGGCGGCACTGACCAAAGCCTCGATCACTCCAAGCAGCAGACCGCCGACCATCGCTCCCGGAATGATGCCGATGCCGCCCAAGACGGCTGCAACAAATGCTTTGAGGCCAGGAAGGACACCCATCAACGGTTCGATCTTTATATAGTAGATGCCAAAAATGACACCAGCTGCCCCTGCCAGGGCCGAACCTATGGCGAACGTAGCCGAAATCGTATTGTTCACATTTATTCCCATCAGCTTGGCCGCCTCGGAATCGAATGAAACGGCACGCATCGCTTTGCCGATTTTTGTTTTATGGACAACGAATTGCAGGATGATCATCAAAATGATGGATACGGATAGGATCAATATCGATTGACTGCTGATGGAAACCCCGAATATATCGAGTTTATCCATCGGAAGGACATTATTTGGATAGGCTTCCGGCTGGGCGCCCCGGATGTAAATCAGCCCATTTTCTATCAGAAGGGAAACACCGATGGCCGTTATCAAGGCCGCAATCCGTGTTGCATTACGAAGGGGTTTATAAGCAATGCGTTCAATTAAAACGCCAAAGATGGCACATGTGGCCATCGAAATCAATAAAGCCGGTATGAAGGATAAGTCCATTACGGTAATGGCGTAAAACCCCACAAATGAACCAACCATGAATACGTCACCATGGGCGAAATTTATGAGCTTGACGATTCCGTAAACCATCGTATAACCAAGCGCGATCAATGCATAAATGCTTCCGAGTGAAATGCCATTTACCAATTGCTGAATCAGTTCCATATTGCACTCTCCCCGTTAAGGTGTTTTTTAAGTGAATATAGAATAGGGGGGACTTGCCCCCTATCCACGTAAGGTATTATGGATTGATTTTTGTCTTGAATGTTTGTTTGCCATCCACATATTCCAAGATGGTCGCAGATTTGATCGGATCATGATTTTCATCAAGGTTCAGTGTTCCGGAAACTAATTGAAGATCTTTTACATCTTCCAGCGCTTGTCTGATTTTTTCAGGGGAAGCATCTCCAGATCTCTTGATGGCATCTGCCAGGTAGTACCCAGTGTCATAGCCAAGTGCTGCAAAAGCATCCGGTGTTTTATCGTATTCCTTTTCGAAGGCTGCAACGAAATCCTGGATTTTTGCATCTTCATCTTCCGGGGAATAGTGATTCGTAATATACGTATTCTTTAAAGCATCCGCTCCGGCAATTTCAACGACCTTCGGGGAATCCCAGCCGTCCCCGCCCATGAATGGAAGGTCCATGCCGTCTTCACGGGCCTGTTTTAGGATCAATCCGACTTCCTCATAATATCCAGGAAGGAATACGAACTCAGGTTTTGCCGATTTGATACGTGTCAATGTAGAACGGAAATCAGTATCTTTCGTTACATAAGCTTCTTCCGCCACGATTTTACCGCCCTTGGCAGTGAATGCTTCTTTAAAAGCCGCGGCCAATCCTTTAGAATAATCACTTGCGCTATCCACATAGATCGCAGCCGTCTTGGCCCCAATTTCGTCAGATGCAAAATTGGCTGCCACCGTACCTTGGAATGGGTCGATAAAGCAAGTTCTGAACACATAATCATTTAATTTTCCAGCTTTGTTGGTAATGTCGGGATTTGTTGCAGTTGGTGTGAGGAGAGGTACTTTATTATCTTGTGCGACTTGAACCTGTGCCAATGTATTCGTGCTTGTTGCAGATCCGACTACAGCCACAACCTTGTCCTGGCTGACTAACTTGATCGAACCGCTTGTAGCTTCTGCTGCATCAGATTTATTGTCAACCTTAACGATTTCAAGTTTTTTACCGTCGATGCCCTTTTTATTAATCTCATCGATGGCCAGTTTTAAACCATCGGCAGCCGATTGGCCGAATGATGCCGTTCCTCCGGATAATTCAAGGTTGGCCCCAATTTTAATGGTGTCACCCGATTTTGATGAACCCCCGCCTGAACTGCTAGTTTTCGAGTCGCCGCTGCAACCTGCCAGCGCCCCTGCAACCAATGAAAGTGATAGAAACACTCCTGCTAGCTTTTTCTTCTTCATTTGAAACCCCCTTGTTTTATATGTTCTCAGAATATTTAAATAAAAACAATATTCTGAAAATAGTTTATCTCATTCTTTCGACCCCGTCTATATGATATGGATAAAAAAGTTATTAAAAGGGAATATATGCTATTCGGCACAAAAAAACTGACCCATTATAGAGTCAGTTGATTTATTATCAATCGTTTACACGGCGAACTTCAATGTCTTTTAATAGATCATTGATCACCCAGCTTGCTGCAATTAAACCCGCAACGGATGGTACGAAAGCATTCGAAGACGGAGGCATTTGGGCTTTACGGATTTTTGCCTCATCATTGCCGACTTCTTTCCGCACATCCTCACGAATGACAATAGGGCTCTCGTCGGAAAAGACAACGGGAATTCCCTTTGTTATGCCCTCTTTACGCAATCTAGTACGAATGACCTTGGCTAGCGGATCGGTATGCGTTTTGGAGATATCGGCAATTTGAAAACGCGTCGGGTCCATCTTATTAGCGGCCCCCATGCTAGAAATCACCTTGATATTCCGTTTAAGGCATTCCTTCATCACATGCATTTTATAAATGACCGTATCCGATGCGTCAATGACATAGTCCAGACCATAGCTGAAGAATTCCTCAAATGTCTCTTCTGTATAGAACATTTTAAGAGCGATCACTTCGCAGTCAGGATTGATGTCTTGAATCCGACTTTTCATCAATTCCGCTTTCGGTTGACCGACTGTTGATAATAGAGCATGGATCTGCCTGTTTACATTTGTGATGTCGACATCGTCTTTATCCACAAGAATAATACGGCCTACCCCGGTGCGTGCCAATGCTTCGGCTGAAAATGAACCAACGCCTCCAACACCCAGGACGGCAACGGTCGTGTTTTTCAGAATATCGATTCCTTCCTTGCCAATTGCCAATTCATTACGTGAAAACTGATGCAGCATATATATTCAACTCCAATAAATTCTGTTCTTATTTAGCTTCCCAATTAACAATATATCATAAACATCATTTATGACAAGCGAAATATGAGCAGTCTAATCGGAATTAGTGTGCTAGGTCATTTTTGATAATTTTTGAATGACGGTTGCCAATAGGAGTGTCCTTTCCGTAAGGCTGGGGATTTCCAAATACTCCTCTTCACTATGTGCATTCCCTCCAATGGGCCCGAGTCCATCCACTGTCGCGATTCCCAAATCAGAAGTGATGGAAGCATCCGAACCTCCACCCGTGGCCGTATCCGTGATTTCGATGCCGATTTCCTTCCCAGCCTGCCGGATCGACTCTAAAAGCACGTTCGTTTTCTCATTCTTTTCCATGGGAGAGCGGTCCATTTTCCCGCTTAATGTCGTTTTCGTTCCTGGAATATAGGTTTCGGCACAGATTTTTTTCAGTTGCTTGAGGATGATGGCTTCCTGCCTTTTTTCCGAAATCCGCACATCGACGAAAGCAGCCGCATGGGAAGCGATCATATTGACAGCGGAGCCCCCTTCAATTTTGCCGACATTCACGCTGATTCCTTTCTGCAGATCATTCAATCGATGTAAGGCGATTACCTTATGGGCCAATTCTTCAATTGCACTTCGTCCCTTTTCCGGCTCGATCCCTGAATGGGCGGCCACCCCCGCAATATCCACTTTAAACTGACCGCAACCCCTTCTTGCCGTGACAAGCGAACCGTCCGTCCTTGCCGGTTCAAGAATTAGCGCAAACTTCTTATTGGCCGCTTTTTCCGATATGAGTGAAACAGATGACGGAGACCCGATCTCCTCATCACTATTAAGAATGATCTGGATATGCTTATAGCCTGTCTGCCCCGTCTGTTTCAGGCAAAGGATCGCATAAAAAAGCTCAACCAAACTTGACTTCATATCCGCCACACCAGGACCGTATGCCCGATTTCCCCTCACTTTGAAAGGACGTTTTTGCGCTGTGCCCTCCGGAAAAACCGTATCCATATGGGCAACGACCAGAATATGCGGTTGATGCGCATCACGATGCTGGATGACCAGCTGATTGCCATAATTCTGTTGCTCAACGGTATTCACAATAAAATCCAGACTTTCAAATTTGGTTTTTAAAATCGAGCCAATTTCATCAATACCCTTTTTCGTATGAGAACCACTATCTATATTCACTAGCCGCTCCACTAATTGAAGCATTTCCATCCTCTTAGCATACAATAAATCTTTCAAAGCCCTCACTACTTTCTATCCTTGGCTTCAATTGCTCAACCTTACTATAATTTACGAATCTATACTGCGGAGTGTTACTTAAATGGGAATATTTGAAGTTTATTCGCTGGTTTTTTGGGTGTTTTCTTTGAGTTTGGGGCCTGAGCTTGGGAAGTTGTGCAATTTACTCGTGAATTCGCGTCATTTACTCGTGATTTTGGCCTGTTTACTCGTGAGTTTGGCCGTTTACTCGTGAGTTTGCGTCATTTACTCGTGAGTTTGCGTCATTTACTCGTGAGTTTGCGTCATTTACTCGTGAATTTGGCCCGTTTACTCGTGAATTAATCCATTAAGTTTATAAGCTCTATTTTTAAATTGCCCCGAATAAGGCAATTCCAGTGCAGACAGCATCCGCTGCATGATATCAATTGAATCTATTTGTAAAAAGAGCCGTGCTTGTTTATTTGTTATATTGGGTTTTATGAGGAGAGCAAAATCGCGAAGAGTTTGAATGTGGGCATCTTTAGAGGCGTATGAACATTGACTGCATGTCCATTTGCCCCAGTGATAGTGCATATGGAGAGCAGCGCATTCAGGACATTGAACGCTTTTTAGCAGATCTTGCTCATCGATTTGATATAAATTGAGTATATCAGGATTAAGTGGAGTGTTTTTTTGCAGAATCGTGTTCGAAAGTCTAGTGCTCTGCCTTTGGGTTAATTGCTCGGAAGGATACTTTTTTTCAAGGGTATTGATTTTGGTGATGAGGGTTTCTTTTCCCGTGATTTTTTTGAAAATGGGGGTAAAACCTGGGGTAGTCCTGATGATCGTATTCGAGTTTGCGTTGGCAATTAACGTTTCAATCGGCAGCGAGGGGAATTTGTGAAAAGTAAGCCAATCATTTAATCGGGATTTTTGCACGTCGACCTGGATTAGCGGATCCAGATATGCCTGTTCCTGTCCGTCTTTTGAACGAATCAATTGGGGATAGGTACGGTCAAAATAGAGCGTTCCTGCAAAGTTTTTCACTTCAATGATGATACAGTAATTCCGGGTGATTATTAGGAAATCCATTTGAAAATAACGGCTCCCATCGTGGTCCAACCTCAAATCATGAAATACTCGATATTCTTTCGGAAGATTCTTCAACTCCTTTCCGATACTCCGCTCCCCGTTAAATCCTGTACGGATTTTTTCGGAAATCGTTCTTTATTCTTTCCTGTTTTGGATGATTTGCTGATAGCCTCCTGCTTAATGCCTCCAGTTTGAGCATTTTCATAGGCTTTTCACACGGTTTTAACATCCATACATCAACTCCTTCTCCTTTAGCTTCTTTATTATTCCCTTTTTTTCCTGCTAGGAACTGAAATCGTTTTACCGTACGTTTACTTTTTTTAATTCATGAAATTGTAGCTCACTCGTGAATTTCCGCTGTTTACTCGTGAATTCACGCCATTTACTCGTGAGTTTTCACTATTTACTCGTGAGTTCACGCCATTTACTCGTGAGTTCGCCATTTACTCGTGAGTTTACGCCATTTACTCGTGATTTCACGCTATTTACTCGTGAGTTTGCACCATTTACTCGTAAGTTAACTATTTTAATGCACAAAAAAACCCATGTTATTTAACATGAGTTGCTTTGTAAGGTGTAAGAGTCCCAATTGTGCCGTTTACGCCTTTGTTTTGAACCCGCTCTCCGCAGGTGGGTGCTCGGTTCCTCGCGTTTGTAAGTCCTCTTCGAGGGAGGCTTTTACGCGGCCAGGAAACTAGTGCTCCCGGTAACTATAAGTGTTCGGTCAAAACTTATAGGTTAAAGAACGAACACATCAGGACTCTTACTTGTTGAAAACATCATAGCATAATGCTTAACTCTATTTCAAGGAAAAACACATAGGTATTTTTTCATATTTTTCCCAAATGAATTATTTTTTAAGTGCAGCAAGCCTTAGGTTAAGTTCGGCCAATTGCTTGTCACTTACGGTACTCGGTGCGTCAACGAGCAGGTCGCTTGCGCTTGCTGTTTTCGGGAACGCGATGGTGTCGCGAAGGTTCGTGCGGCCTGCAAGCAGCATGACCATGCGGTCCAGTCCAAGGGCGATTCCGCCGTGTGGTGGCGTTCCGTATTCGAATGCATCCATTAGGAAGCCGAATTGTGCGTTTGCTTCTTCTTCGGAGAATCCAAGAACTTTGAACATTTTTTCCTGAACGTCGCGTTCGAATATCCGCAGTGATCCACCGCCAAGTTCGTAGCCGTTCAGGACAAGGTCATATGCTTGTGCACGGACGCTTGCTGGGTCTGATTCCAGTTTGTCCATGTCTTCACGGAATGGCATTGTGAATGGATGGTGTGCCGCATAGTAGCGTCCTTCTTCTTCGTCATATTCAAGTAATGGCCAGTCCGTCACCCATAGGAAGTTGAATTTGCTTTGATCGATTAAGCCTCTTTCTTTACCAAGCTTGATGCGAAGTGCTCCAAGTGCATCTGCGACTATGCCTTTCTTGTCCGCCACGAATAGGATTAAATCGCCCACTTCAGCTTCCAATTCAGATACTAATTGCTCTTGATCTTCTGCGAAGAATTTGGCGATTGGTCCTTTTACACCGTCTTCTTCAACTTTTAGCCATGCAAGGCCTTTAGCACCGTAAATCGCTGCAAATTCAGCCAAGCCATCAATGTCTTTACGGGAATAATCCGCATTTCCGTCCTTGACGACGATTGCCTTAACTTGACCGCCGCTTGCTACAGCACCGGTGAACACTTTGAAATCACTGTCTTTGACGATTTCGGAAACATCTTTAAGTTCCATTCCGAAACGCGTATCCGGTTTGTCGGAACCGTAACGGCTCATCGCTTCATTGTAAGTCATTCGAGGGAATGGAAGTGTTACGTCCAATCCTTTTACATCTTTCATCACTTTAGCCATCATGTTTTCTGCCGTGTTAATGATATCTTCTTGGCTCATGAAGCTTGTTTCAATATCGATTTGCGTGAATTCGGGCTGTCTGTCAGCACGTAAGTCTTCATCTCGGAAACAGCGGGCAATTTGATAATAACGTTCGAAACCGGATACCATCAATAGCTGCTTGAAGATTTGCGGTGATTGCGGAAGTGCATAGAACTCCCCTTCGTGCACGCGGCTAGGCACTAAATAATCACGTGCTCCTTCAGGTGTACTTTTTGTTAAGATAGGAGTTTCGATATCAAGGAAACCTTCACCGTCCAAGTAGTCACGGATCGCTTTTGTTGTTTTGTTGCGCATTTTCAATGTTTCGAACATCGCCGGACGACGCAGGTCCAGATAACGATATTTCAAGCGGATGTCTTCTGATACATCCGTTCTTTCATCAATGATGAATGGAGGGGTCTTTGCTTCGTTTAAAATTGTAACGTTTTCGGCTTGAACTTCGACGGTACCTGTTGTTACGTTCGGATTGAAGTTGGCTTCGTCACGTTTGATGACTGTCCCTTGGATATCAAGGACGTATTCATTACGGATTTTTTCGGCTGTGGCAAGCGCGTCTGCCGAAATGTCAGGATTGAAAACGACCTGGACGACTCCGCTTCTGTCACGTAGGTCGATAAAGATGACCCCGCCCAAATCCCTGCGTTTTTGTACCCATCCTTTTAATGTTACTTTTTCACCAATAGCTGCTTCTGTCACTTCACCATTGAAGTATGTTCTGCCAAACATGGTATTTCCCCCTTAAGCCTGTAGCTTTTTGAATTGTTCAACGAATGTTGCAAGATCCATTTGGACTTGTTCACCGGTTTCCATGAACTTTACATTGATTTTATTATTTGCCAATTCATCATCCCCAAGTGTCGCCACATATCTTGCTTCGAGGCGGTCGGCTGATTTGAATTGTGCTTTCACTTTACGGTCTTGATAGTCTTTTTCGACGGTAAAACCGGCATTCCGCAATTGATGGGCAAGTTTGACGGTATAATCCTTGGCTGTTTCACCTAGTGAGACAAGATAGCAGTCAATTCCCTTTTTGATCGGAAGCTCGATGTTTTCTGCTTGGAGGGCAGCAATCAGCCGTTCAATGCTAAGTCCAAAGCCGATTCCTGGTGTTTCCGGTCCGCCAAGTTCTTCAGCCAGCCCGTTATAACGGCCCCCGCCGCAAAGTGTAGTGATGGCGCCAAAGCCTTCTGCATCACTCATGATTTCAAATGCGGTATGATTATAGTAATCCAAGCCCCTCACTAGAGTCGGATCTTCGACGAATTCGATTTCCAAATCAGTTAAGTGCTGTTTCACCTTTTCGAAATAAGTACGGGATTCATCATTTAAATATTCAATGATGGAAGGAGCCGTGTTCATCAATTCGTGATCGTGGTCCTTTTTGCAATCCAGGATACGCAAAGGGTTTTTTTCGAGGCGGTTTTGACAATCGCCGCAAAACTCGCCGATGCGTGGTTCGAAATGTTTGATTAACGCATTGCGATGCGCTGTCCGGCTTTCCTTATCACCAAGGCTGTTGATGACAAGCTTCAGCTTTTTCAAACCAAGTTCCTTGTACAGGTTCATCGCAAGTGACAGAACCTCTGCATCGATTCCAGGATCCTTACTTCCTAAAGCTTCGATGCCGAATTGAACGAACTGGCGGAATCGACCTGCTTGCGGACGTTCGTAACGGAACATCGGTCCGATATAATAAAGCTTGACCGGTTGATTGGCCCACCCGAACATTTTGTTCTCGATATATGACCGTACAACCGATGCAGTGCCTTCCGGACGAAGGGTTAAGTTCCTTTCACCGCGATCTTGAAATGAATACATCTCTTTTTGAACGATATCGGTTGTATCGCCAACACCGCGTAAAAATAATTCCGTGTGCTCAAAAATCGGTGTGCGGATTTCTTTATATTGGTAACGGTGACAAATATCACGCGCTGTGTCCTCGATATACTGCCAAATTTCCGTTTGGCCAGGCAATAAATCCTGGGTACCTCTAGGAATCTGAATAGACATATGTGTTTCCTCCTTTAAAGCAAAGCGGCCTTTCTTATGACGGCACGCTATACTGATTTTTTCCAAACAAAAAACTCCCGCCCCTTGTAACGTATATGTTACAAGGGACGAGAGTTTGGATATCCCGTGGTGCCACCCTAGTTGAAGCACAAAAAAAGTGCTTCCGCTCAAAAACAGTTAACGCCTGTTTTACG
This sequence comes from Bacillus sp. ISL-78, assembly GCF_018613455.1. Taxonomy (NCBI): domain Bacteria; kingdom Bacillati; phylum Bacillota; class Bacilli; order Caryophanales; family Bacillaceae; genus Bacillus; species Bacillus sp. ISL-78. Next base: position 234,426 of record NZ_JAGGQC010000013.1, on the reverse strand, counting down.
TCCATCTCCTATTAAGTAAATCCGTTCGGAGTGAAGCCTACGGAGGGTTCTTTCATTAAGTCATCATGTGGAATGCTTTCAGCCTCGGCATTTCCTCTCTTTTCATGTGTTTCTTAATTACTCTTCTCCATCATTGGTTATTGCAGTAATAAGTCTGATATTTTATAATCATACGGACGTTAACATCAAATGTCAAGGCAGTCTGAGGATTTTTGTCGCATTTTACTGGTTCAAACGTTTTTTCAAATTTTTGATCGTCCGGACATTGACCCCGAATTCGGATGCCAATTCAACAAGGTTTGCGCTTTGTTCCTTTTGGATGAAATCGTGAAAATCGACACCCAGTACTTGATTGCCTCCGCTTAAGCTCGTTTGATCTTTTTCGCTGAATTTCATGTGGTTTCCCTCCTACAGTTATATAAGCTCTATTCTTTCCTAAAAAAAATGTTTTTTGCACAGGGAAAGAGGGAAATTTTCATTGAACGAGAATACATACATATAGACATTAAAAGGGAGAGACAACTTATGAAGAAGAAATCGGGTTTATTCGGCCTGACACTGATGCTGATATTCTCAGTGATTTTCCCCGTCCATCACGCTTTTGGAAAAGATGATGGGGAAAATATCGTGACGACCCAAGTGGTCAATGTCCGTGAAGGTGCAGGTCTCAGTTTCCCTATCGTAAAAAAACTGTCAAAAGGGGAATCGTATCCCATTCTTGATGAAGATGGCGACTGGATTGAAATCCGGATCGGCACCGGCAAAACGGGCTGGGTTGCCAATTGGTTAGTGGATAGACAAACAGGGTCTGATAACAATCAGGTCAAAAAGGGATCCGGACAAGGGACGATATCAGGCAGCTCCGTCCGTGTCCGAACAGGTCCCGGCACTACATTTCAAACGGTTGGGTCCTTGAGTAAAGGAACTTTTGTTGACATCATTGAAAAAAATGAGAATTGGATAAAGGTCAAAACGGCGGATATCGAAGGCTGGGTCTCTGCTGACTACATTACGCTTCCCTCCGTATCAGAAAAAGCAGCGAAGAAAGATTCAACCAAGGAAAAAAGAACGAATCAATCCGTGAAAACCGGAGTAACTTTGGTGGACCGGCTCAATGTCCGTTCGGAACCGTCAACAAGCAGTGCCGCACTCGGAAAGCTGAATAAAAATACGTCAGTGACCGTCTACAGGGTTGAAAATGAATGGGCTGAAATTGATTTCCAAGGAACCCGCGGTTGGGTAGCTGAACCTTACATACAGGTGAGCGAAGATCATGCTGATATGAAAGAGGACACGACAGGCGCTACTGCAAGGGTGACCGCCACGGGTTTAACTGTCAGGAATGAAGCCTCGCTCTCAAGCAAGGTCATCGGTTCGGTGAACAAGGATGAGACTTACGCCGTGCTCCAAACAAAGGGAAATATGACACAGATCCAGCTCACTGGTTCAAAAAAGGGCTGGGTAGTGAGTTGGTACCTGGAAAAAGAGAATGTCGAGCAAACGGCAAAGGAAAAAAGGGTTGATGTAAAAGGAAACAAGATTACCATCATTCATGATGGTACGATCCTTAGAAGTGAGCCGGATGGCAACTCGGGGATTGTAGGGCAAGCCAATGCAGGTGAAACGTTCACGGCATCAGGTATGGAAGGCGACTGGTATTCCATTAAACTAAAGGGCGGAAAAACTGCTTATGTGGCCGGATGGATCGTGACGATCGAAGGGAATGCCGAGCAGATTCAACGACCTGGCGTTGAGAAATACCTAAAGGATAAAACGATTGTGATCGATCCCGGCCATGGCGGCAGGGATAGCGGTACAATCGGGGTCGGTGGAACACTTGAGAAAAACCTGACGATGCGAACGGCAGAATTGCTGCGGGACAAACTTCAGGCGGCAGGAGCTAAAGTGATCCTGACCAGGAGCGGAAATACCTATGTTCCACTCCCTTCCCGGGTCAGTACTTCTCATATACATAACGCGGATGCTTTCATCAGCCTCCATTATGATAGCACCAAGGACCAGATCACCAGCGGGATAACCACATACTACTATCATGATTACCAGCGTGCGTTGGCGGCTACACTGGCCAATTCACTCGGTTCCACCATGCAGGTGCCCAATCGCGGATCCCGATACGGGAATTATCATGTTACCCGTGAAAATAAACGGGTAGCAACACTCATTGAACTAGGTTATTTAAGTAATCCAGTGGAAGAATTGACATTAACATCGAATGAGTATCAAGAAAAAATCACATCGGCCATCTATAATGGCTTGGCACGGTATTTTAAATAAGGACTAGAAAAGCCAGCTTCGCATCGAAGCTGGCTTTTCTACAAAAAAACCTGCCGCAGCAGGTCATTTTTTGCTTTCAAGTATTAATGTGACGGGACCGTCATTAGTAAGCTGAACATCCATCATGGCACCGAATTGACCTGTTTCCGTATGGACGCCTTTTTTGCGGAGTTCCTCGTTAAATGCTTCATATAATTCTTTCGCCTCTTCAGGACGGGCGGCGTCCATGAAGTTCGGTCGGCGGCCTTTACGGCAATCGCCGTATAAGGTGAATTGTGAAACGGATAAAATCGAACCTCCCACATCCAATAGTGAGTGGTTCATCTTTTCATTTTCGTCTTCAAATATCCTTAGATTGACAATCTTTTCGGCCAAATAGGCGGCGTCATCGATTGTATCTCCATGGGTGACACCAACCAACAGGACAAGACCGCTGTCGATTTGTCCGATTATTTGGTCTGCGACAACTACTTTTGCCGCTTTGGAACGTTGTAAAACAACACGCATGGCAATAAAGACTCCTTAGTTCATGATCCTTCTAACGGAATAAACATCTGAAATTTGTTTAATGCGGTCGACAACCTTTTGCAAATGGGCAATGTTATGAATATAAATCGACATGTGAATGGTCGCGACCTTATTCCTGTCGGATTTACCCGAGACCGCTGAAATGTTGGTCTTGGTTTCATTGACGGCTTGAAGAACTTCATTCAATAAGCCGCGACGGTCATAGCCGCTGATTTCAATTTCCACGATGTATTCCTTGCGTTCGTTAATCGTACTTTCCCATTCAACCGGTACAAGGCGATGATCGGCATCCCCGCTATCCAGGTTCGGGCAATCTTGCCTATGAACTGAAACGCCGCGGCCTTTGGTTATATAACCAACGATTTCATCCCCTGGTACTGGGTTGCAACAGCGTGATAAGCGGATAAGCAGGTTATCAATCCCTGGTACCTGTACGCCCGAGTCACGTTTTTTAGATGTATTGGAGAAGGTTTTCAGATCGGCTACCGCTTCAGAAATATCCGCTTCTTGCTCGACCATTTTCTGCTTACGCCATTTTTCGGTAAGGCGGTTAGCTACCTGAAGGGCTGTTATTCCGTTATATCCGACTGCTGCATACATATCCTCTTCATTCAGGAAATTGAATTTATCCGCAACACGCCTGATATTCTCCGCAGCCAGGATTTCCTTCAGGTCGAACTCCATATCCTTGATTTCCTTTTCAACAAGCTCTTTGCCTTTTTCGATATTTTCTTCCCGGCGCTGCTTCTTGAAAAATTGGCGGATCTTATTTTTCGCTTGAGATGTTTGCGTCAGTTTAAGCCAATCCTGACTTGGACCATATGAATGCTTCGATGTTAAGATTTCTATGATATCGCCAGTTTTCAGTTTATAATCCAGCGGTACCATTTTCCCGTTCACTTTGGCACCAATCGTTTTGTTTCCGATTTCCGAATGAATCCGGTAAGCGAAATCAATCGGGTTGGATCCTGATGGCAATTCGATGACATCTCCTTTTGGAGTGAAAATGAATACCATATCAGAAAAAAGATCTATTTTAAGGGATTCCATGAATTCCTCGGCATTAGTCGCATCATCCTGGAATTCAAGAATTTCCCGGAACCATGTCAATTTTTCTTCCAGTGAAGGCTGTTCACCGACATCTTTTCCCTCTTTATAAGCCCAGTGCGCAGCAACCCCGAACTCGGCAATGCGATGCATATCGGAAGTACGGATCTGCACTTCCAGCGGATCGCCTTTCGGTCCGATCACCGTCGTATGGAGCGATTGATACATATTCGGCTTCGGCATCGCGATATAGTCTTTGAATCGGCCAGGCATCGGCTTCCAGCATGTATGGATGATCCCTAAAACGGCATAGCAATCTTTTATGCTATTGACAACGATCCGAACGGCAAGCAAATCATAAATTTCACTGAACTGTTTATTCTGCAAAGCCATTTTGCGATAAATGCTGTAAATATGTTTCGGCCTGCCGGACAGGTCAGCCTTAATGTTGACTTCCTCAACGTTTTTACGCACTTCATCTATGACTTCTTCCAGATAGTTTTCACGTTCTGCACGCTTTTTCTTCATCAGGTTGACGATTCGGTAATACTGCTGAGGATTCAAATACCTTAGTGCAGTATCTTCGAGTTCCCATTTAATCGTGCTGATCCCGAGACGATGGGCCAGCGGTGCGAAGATTTCCAACGTCTCGTTCGATATCCTTCTCTGCTTTTCCTGCGGCAGATGCTTCAATGTCCGCATATTATGCAGCCTGTCCGCAAGCTTGATCAAGATGACCCGTATATCCTGGGCCATCGCCACGAACATTTTCCGATGGTTTTCCGCCTGCTGCTCCTGCTGTGATTTGTATTTGATTTTCCCTAACTTGGTCACGCCATCCACAAGCATGGCGACTTCAGGACTGAAATTTTCTTCAATATCCTTCAAAGTGACCTCCGTGTCTTCAACAACATCATGTAAAAAACCTGCCGCAATGGTTGCAGGGTCCATTTCAAGATCAGCCAGAATGCCCGCCACTTGAATCGGATGAATAATATACGGCTCTCCCGATTTACGGAATTGTTCTCGGTGAGCATACTCTGCATACTTAAACGCTCTATGAATAAATTCAGCTTCTTCCGGCTGAAGATATAAGCTGGCCCGTTCTACAACCTGCTCGGCAGTCAATATTTGATCATTAGCCATTTAATCACCTTAACCCCACTTTAACTGCCACCGGATATGATCCGGATTGAGTATGATTGGTAGCACTTCCCTTTATTCTGCAAAACGTGACAATTTTTGCGAAAAAAAATAAATCCGCTTAAACGGATAAAAGTGCAAATAAACTTATTAGCAGAAAAACTCTTTATTATTACTATTATCGAAAAAAAAGGCAAGGATGTAAAGGGTTAAACGTGTATTTTATTAAGAATAGTGCTTTTTTTCACTGGAAATTCGACAAAATCCAGCTAAAATGGGAAAAACAGAAAGAGGGCACCCTGGTCAGAGTGCCCTCCTTTATTAAAAGCTCATTAATGTCAAGACATCATAGCCGTCTAATTTATCTTTTCCATCCAAGTCAGTCAATTCAATAAGGAAGGCAATTCCGGCTACAATTCCGCCAAGCTGTTCCACCAATTTGATCGTCGCTTCGATTGTTCCCCCGGTAGCAAGCAAATCGTCCGTAATCAGGACACGCTGTCCCGGTTTAATGGCATCTTTATGGATTGTCAATACATCCTTGCCGTATTCTAAACCATATTCGACTTTAATCGTTTCACGTGGAAGTTTTCCTTCTTTTCTCACTGGCGCAAAGCCCACTTCCAATGAGTATGCGACTGGACATCCGATAATGAATCCGCGTGCTTCCGGCCCGACCACCAAGTCGATATTTTTATCGCGAGCATACTCGACGATTTGGTCTGTTGCGTATTTATAAGCTGCGCCGTTATCCATTAATGTTGTAATATCTTTGAAGACGATACCCGGTTTTGGCCAGTCTTGCACAATTGTTACATATTGCTTTAAATCCATTGCTTTGTTTCCTCCTCAAGGTCTGTTGCCTCATGAACTAAATAATGATTGAACCAATCGAATAATTGCTGATAGGAAGAATAAACAAGCTCTTGTTCAAGCTCAAATTGCTCTTTCTTTCTTGTATACGATACAGATTCACTGAGATCGCGTTTTTTCGCATTGGTTGTGAGCATAATTAACCCATTTTCTATTGTAACAAAATCAAGCTCAAAAAACACCTTAGAAATGAAATCCACTGTATCTCTTGACCAGCCGCGATATTTGGCCAGGTCATCGCCATATCTTTTCACATCAAGCGGACCCTTCTTGGCAAGGAAGGCATAAAACCATTTAAAATGATCCCTTGTCGGCATCGTACTTAAGAAATGGTCCTGTTCATGGGAAAGGTGAGCGTAGATACGGGAAGGGTTCTTATTGGCAATCACCCGTTTCAAATATTCCCTGGACGGCGGCATGTCCATGAGTACCAAATGCCCTTCGAAGCAGTCGAGCTGCTCAGCATCCAGTTCATTCTCGATATGAACGAGATCTGGATGGTTCTGCAGAAATGGATATCTGCTATAAATATCTTCCGAGAAAATGACGATCTTCCGGTTTTGTGCAGGAATGTCGGCAAGCCACTTCTCTGCCTGTCCCTTGCCGCGGTAATCGAATAACTGCCAATGGTCCACCGAGACATCCTGGACAAAGATCTGGGGCTTTTTCATATTATTCCACTCATTGATGGAGAGCTCTCCAATCACCGAAACTTCAGCGTGCGGAGCTATTTCATCGACAAAATGACCGAGACCGAAGCCCACACCGTCAAGTTTATGTTTTTCACCATCTTCCAGCTGAACCTTCAAGTGATTTTGGTTGGCACCAATTTTGCGGACACTTGAGAGTTGTACGGAATCTATCAAAATCTTCGGCTTGGGATTCGTAACCCCAAATGGTGCAAGCAAGCTCATTTCCTGAATCGTTTGAACGGAAACTTCAGCTAAAGTCGTAGCACCGTCCAAGTTTGTAATCGGTGTGAAGTCCTCTTCGTTCAGTTCTTCCTTCGCAATCAAGTTCATGCGGTCCCTAAGCTCCTGAACATCTTCTATTTTCAACGTCATTCCAGCTGCCATGGGATGTCCACCGAAATGAGGCAGCATTTCACGGCATTGGGAAAGACTTTGAAAAAGATCGAAACCAACGATGCTCCGGGCAGAACCTTTAGCTAATCCCTTATCCCGATCATAGCTCAATACAATCGTGGGCCGGTAAAAGCGTTCAACAAGTTTAGAGGCGACAATCCCCACAACTCCGGCATTCCAGCCTTCCCTGCCAATGATGAGCACGCCATTGGACTCCGGCGGGAAGTTTTCCTCGACTTCAGCAATCGCTTCCTCAGCCATTGCTGCAACCATTTCCTGCCGCTCTTTATTGATATCGTTGATTTCATTAGCAAGTTCCATTGCTTCTTCCAGATTTGCGGACATCAATAAATCAACAGCGGGATCGGCATCTCCAAGGCGCCCGACAGCATTGATCCTCGGTGCCATTGCAAAGCCGATCGATTCTTCATTCAATGCTTCCTGCTGAACATTCGCCACTTTCATTAACGCAACAAGTCCCGGGCGGCGAGTCAATCGTAACTGCTCTATGCCTTTTGCAGCAATGACGCGGTTTTCTCCTTGTAAAGGCACTAAATCCGCTATCGTGCCGATTGCCGCTATTTCAAGCAAATCCTCAGGCAATTCCCCGAGCAAGGCGTGTGCAAGCTTAAATGCAACCCCTACTCCGGCAAGGTCTTTAAATGGATAGGTACTGTCCTCAAGTTTAGGATGGATGATCGCCAATGCCTCAGGCAGTTGCGGTCCCGGTTCATGGTGATCCGTCAAAATATAATCCATGCCTAGCTCGGCGGCAAGTATCGCTTCAGCGACTGCGGAAATTCCGGTATCGACGGTTATCAATACCTTAACACCTTGCTCGGCTGCAAGGCGGAATGCCATCGGATTCGGACCATATCCTTCTGTAAACCGATTCGGGATATAAAAATCAACATCGGCACCCAATCTCGTCAGCGCCGTCATCATCACGGTGGTCGATGTCACGCCGTCCGCATCATAATCACCGAATATACGTATTTTTTCTCCATTTTGAATCGCTTCTTTTATTCTATATACTGCTTTATCCATATCCTTCAATAAAAATGGGTCATGAAAAGTTTGATTTTTTACAAATAAAAACGATCGGGCACTTTCAATCGTATCCAGGCCTCGATTCACAAGCAGGGCTGCAACCAAAGGTGTGATATGAAGCTCTTCAGCTAGTACAGCAACTTTGTTTTCATCGGCAGTTCGCAAGTTCCACCGGGTTTTTGGCTTTAACATTTATTCACCCCTCAACCTACTCATTATACAAAACGAATATACCAGTTTCAATTTTATTTTAAACTCATAATTGGCTGTAATTCCCTATTCCATAAGCTAGTTCAACAAAAAGAAGGCTGGCAACACGCCAGCCCCCTTTCACCTATTAAACTTGTCCTTCAAGACTTTGTTTCTTTTCTTTTGCGGTATTCAGAGGACCTTTCTTCTTCAATTCCCTGATTTTTAAATCAAGCCAGAATTGGGAAGCGATCAATAGCGATGAATACACACCGCATATTAAACCGATAAACAGGGCAATGGAGAAGTTACGGATAGCTTCACTGCCGAAGATCATCAACGCGATGACCGTAATGAGAACGGTGAGAACCGTATTAATGGATCTCGTCAGCGTTTGCCTGATACTGATGTTCACAATGTTCTCCAGTTCTTCGACGGTTTTAATTTTACGGCTGAAGCGCAGGTTTTCACGAATACGGTCAAAGGTTACGATCGTATCATTGATCGAATAACCGACGATCGTCAGAACCGCAGCAATGAAGGTGATATCCACTTCGAGCCGGAGCAAGCTGAAAATCGTGATGATGAAGAATGCATCATGTATCAGCGCAACCACGGCTGGTACAGCCATTCGCCATTCAAATCGTATCGATACATACAATATGATTCCGATTGAGGCAATCGCTAACGCAACCATGGCATTTTTCGCAAGCTCTTTTCCTACTGTCGGTGATACGGTGCTGACATTCGGTTCTGCTCCGTGATCTTTCTTGAAATGGTCCTTCAATTCAGCAATCTCTTGCTTATCGAGGACACCGACTGTCCGAACGACAGCATTTTTATTGTCTTGTCCAGCGAGCCTGACATCCTTGATATCATCTTCGTCGATACCGACCTTTTTCATTTCGGTTTTGACTTGCTGAGTCGTCAAGACGTCTTTGGACGCAATCTCGATTCGGGTACCGCTCGTGAAATCAATCCCAAGATTCAATCTGAAGACGAGCAGGAAGATGATCCCGATAATGGTAACACCGATTGAAATGCCGTAAAAAACTTTCCGATGTTTCACGAAATCGATTTTATCAAAGCGTGTTGGCAATGACATTAAATCCATTTTCTCGGATAAATCGTGAATATTTTTCTTCTTCACGCCAAACCATCCCGTACGTTTGTCCAGGAACCCGCTATTCACCCACAGGCTCATGAACAGGCGTGTACCATAAACGGCAGTAATGAAACTCATTAAGATCGAAATGATCAAAGTGGTGGCAAACCCTTTAACCGAACTTGTTCCGTAATAGAACAATACGGCCGCAGCCAGCAGGGTCGTTAAGTTGGCATCCGTGATTGTAGCAAGTGAATTCTTGGTACCTTCTTTATATGCTGCCTTAACCGATCTGCCAAGTTTCAATTCATCCCTGATTCGCTCATAGGTTATGATATTGGCGTCGACAGCCATCCCGACCCCGAGTACCAATGCCGCAATACCTGGGAGCGTGAGCACCGCATTCATCCAATCAAACACTAATAGCGTCAAGAAAATGTAGATGCTTAAGGTGACGACTGCAATGAATCCCGGGAAGCGGTAATACACAAGCATGAAGATGAAAACAAGTGCAATTCCGATGATTCCCGCAAAAATGGTATCATTCAATGCTCCTGCACCGAATTGGGCACCTACTGAAGTGGAGTACTTTTCTTTCAAATCTACAGGCAGGGCACCTGCATTCAGAAGGGCTGCAAGCTCTTTCGCTTCTTCCACCGTGAATTGACCGGTAATATACACCTTCTTCGTATTGAAAACTTCACTGACAGCTGGAGCTGAAATCATATTGTCTTGTGAAGAGGTATCCTTAATGGAATCTTTTCCTTCCTCGAAATCCAGCCAGATTGCCAGTACATTTGTCGGACTTTCCATCGAGGAGATTTTTTGAGTGATTTCTTTAAACTTATTCACGTCTTTCAGCGTGACTTCGACAACCGGTTTATTATCTTGGAACGTTTGTTTCGCGCCGCCTTCTTTCAGGTCGGCACCGGTCATCATTTCCTTATCGTTATAATCACGGAAGGATAATTTAGCTTGTGTAGAAAGGATTTCCCGAGCGTTGTTTTGGTCTTTGACCCCAGCCAATTGTACGCGGATCCGGTCTTTCCCTTCTATTTGAATGTTAGGCTCGCTAACGCCCAACACATTGACACGCCGCTCAAGTGAGCTTACTGTAGCCCGTAAAACGTCCGGGGTGATTTTTTCCCCTGACAGCGGTTTTACTTCATATAACACTTCAAAACCGCCTTGAAGATCAAGACCCAGCTTGATATCCTTTAGGATTCCTTTTGAAGTTGTCCCCATCGCTGCGAAAATCAAAAGTGCGATTAGAAAAAACGCAACGATCCTGCTTCTTTTTACCATTATGTAGTAGGCCCCTTTCTATAATACGCCTGTTCCTGAAGTTGAAAAAATGTCATTTTTGTTTATATGATAACTGCATACCCTTTGCTTTTTGAGAAAAAAGACACAGCTTTCCATACTTTTTCCAAAAAAAAGCATAACCATATCTATTATGAGTCATATACAAACAGCTGTCAATTTAAGTATATCTTTGCGTTATTCTTTCAAAAGCTCCTTCAGTTCCTCTTCGGAAAGCGGTTCGAATAGGTTCGGTGATTTATAAGCTTCGACCATTTGGAAGGTCATGAACTGGTTGCTCGAAAATGTCACGATATCTGCGACAAGTTCATGAAGGTGAATGTTTTCCTGCGGGCGTTTCCATTTATTTTTGGTTAAGGTTCCCCATATGTCTTCCTCTGTTACGGCATTCAATCCGACCATTTGGAATTCCTCACGCTTACTCTTCAAAAATGGACGCACCTTTAAATAATACCTTTGATAGGGATGATTCTTTTTTGCCATCACTTTGCCTCCAATAAAATGATTCTCAAATGAATGCGCATTTTCTTAGAAGGGGTTTCTTATCATTTGTTAGAACGCAAACAAACACTTTTGTCATGCTTTGTCCAAGTACAAGCATATAGATAATTGTATAGCATAACCGCTTTTTTGAGAAGGCAGGGAGGGAGTTCAATGTCCAAATTTTTAAAAGGGACGCTGATTTTATTAATCGCAAGCCTGATTACAAGGGTTCTTGGTTTCATTAACCGTATTGTCATCGCCCGCTTCATCGGCGAAGAAGGCGTTGGTTTATATATGATGGCTTTACCGACACTCTTTCTCGTCGTGAACATAACCCAGTTAGGCCTGCCAATCGCCATTTCGAAATACGTGGCCGAGGCCAATGCCAGAGGTGATGAACGGAAAATCAAGAAAATCCTTGTCGTCTCTTTGGCCTGCACCTTTACTCTATCGATGGTTTTCACTCCTGCGATGCTGCTTTTCGCGCCGGTTCTATCAGAATACCTATTCACGGACGAACGGACGATATGGCCTCTCATGGCGATTGCCCCAATCGTCCCGATCATCGCCATTTCATCCGTACTGCGCGGTTATTTCCAAGGCAAGCAAAATATGAAGCCTTTCGCCTTCTCGCAAGTTATCGAACAGGTGGCCCGAATCACTTTCATAGCCGTCCTGACCAAGGCCTTTTTGCCATATGGAATCGAATATGCAGCAGCCGGGGCAATGCTTGCATCGATTATCGGTGAGCTCGTCTCTCTCATTTACTTATTGACCAGCTTTAAAGTAAAGAAACATTTTAAGTTCAGAAAGGGTTTCTTCAAGAATGTCAAATCCGGAAAAGGAACGTTCACAGAATTGATGGGGATTGCCCTTCCTACCACCGGGAGCAGGATGATTGGATCGGTATCATGGTTTTTCGAACCGATCGTGGTCGCCCAGAGTTTAGCACTTGCAGGAGTCACCGCTTCCGCAGCCACCAGTCAGTACGGGGAGTTGACTGGATACGCTCTGCCTTTACTCATGCTTCCTTCCTTCGTTACATCATCATTGGCGACGGCGCTTGTCCCGGCAGTGAGCGAAGCCCGAACGACCGGAAACTTTTTACTCGTTGAACACAGGCTTCAACAAGCCCTGAAAATCACCTTTATCACAGGCTGTTTAGCTATCGTCATTCTGTTCATCTTTGCCGAACCGATCTTGCAAGTCATGTACGGATCTTCGCATGCTGCCGTTTTCATTAAATTCCTGGCACCTTTTTTCATCCTTTATTATTTTCAATATCCGCTGCAATCCATGCTGCAAGCACTGGACCTTGCAAAGGCCGCCATGTTCAACAGCCTGGCTGGGAACATCCTTAAAATCGGTGTGATCTGGCTGCTGGCTTCAAAGGAAAGTTTCGGGATCATGGGAGCCGCAATCGGGATAGCCGTCGGTACGATGCTCGTTACTTTCCTGCATTTTTCAACCGTGCTGAAGGTCGTCCCTTTCACGCTTCATTTCCGAAGCTATATGTCTGCTCTGGTCCTTGCGTTAATTTCAGGATGGGGCGGTTATTATCTTTATCAATTCCCGCTTTCTTCACAACCTATCGGCATACGGCTTTTGCTTTCCGTAACCGTCGTTATCCTGCTGTTCACATTTTTCCTGCTCATGACCGGCAGCATAAAAAAGGCCGATCTGATCAGGATTCCTGTAGTTGGCGGCTTTTTGTCAAAATTGGCTTGGAAATAAAGTGAACCGAAGCACTCAAAGGCTTCGGTCATTTCTTTATTTCATTTTTATCGATGTAAAATTGGCCATCTATGTACCCGCAAATCGAAATCTCTTTAACCTTCGTGTCTCCATGTTCCTTTAACTGATTCAAAAGCCAAACATGATTTTTTCCAATTTTATCAAGATTTTTTTCTTGTATCTCTCCGTCGACAATCAGCGGGAATGGTACCTGATTTTCCACTCCTTCTTCGTCGCTTTTTTTAATCACTGAGAGCTTTCCTGAAGTTTCAAGGATGGCAAATTGCACTTCGTTTATATCAATAATTCCTTGTTCACGAAGTTGCGTCAATAAGTCATCAAAATTATATCGTTGTCTGCGCATCGCCTTTTCATCTATTTTCCCCTGATTAATGATGATCTGCGGCTTACCGTCCATGAAATAGCGAAATCGAACACTTTTCAATGAGGCAAATGCCAATGTGATTTGGAGGAACGCGAGAACAAACATCGGGATAGTCTGTCGGATAAACGGTTTTTCCAAATCTTCAAAGGATAGCACAGCAATGTCCCCTATCATGATGGAAACCACTAAATCAAGAACGCTCAGTTCCCCAACTTCCCGCTTACCCATCATTCGAAAAAGGAACCAGATGACCAGATAGATTATCGCCGTTCGTAATATAATCCCTAGATAAATATCCAATTCAACAACACTTCCTTCATCCATAGCATGGCTTGGGAACTGATAAATTACTCTATAATCTTTTCTAATTTTACGGGAAGCTTCTTAAACCTGGTCTAAAGGTTCGATATCGGGAATATGCTTGTACAAACACATAAACAGGCTATACGTATCAGCCTTTTAAAAAGGAGGAATACCCATCGAAACTAAAAAAATGAGTGTCGCCGTAATTTATGGCGTAGGCTCCATCTTTGCCATAGCGATGATTGCTAGTTTAATCGTTTCCACCCTTCTTCGCTTTACTTCATTGACGGAATCATCCCTGACATACGTGGTCATGATCGTGTCCTTTTTATCGCTGTTCATTGGTGGATTCATATCAGGAGGCAAAGGGCAAAAGCAAGGACTATTCTTGGGCGGAAGCACTGGGCTGCTTTATCTGTTGGTCGTGTTCCTTTTTCAATATTTAGGTCACGATGCCCTTTTCACCATCAAGCAATGGATATACTATGGCTGTTTTGTGGTTACGGCCATGATGGGTGGCGTTCTTGGGGTCAACATGAGTTCCGACTCACGCTCCGATTAAAATTAGACAGCAAAAAACCGGGCACATGGCCCGGTTTTCGTTTGTTTTATAGGGATGTTTCTTTATTCGGTGCGCTTTCCGTAATTTCACGGATTGCTGCACGGTCAAAAGTAAGTATTGTGCCGTCTGGTGATTTAATGACGATTTGCAGTTCATCGATTGCATCGATTGTCCCGTGCATGCCGCCGATAGTAGCAACTTTATCACCTTTTTTCAAACTGCTTTGCATGTTTTGCGTAGCCTTTTGGCGTTTTTGCTGCGGACGGATCAATAAGAAATAGAACAATACGAACATTAAAATCAACGGAAGTATTTGTGCTAAAGAACCCATTTAAGTATATTCACTCCTTTCGTTCATTAAAATATTTATGGAATTAGAAGTTTCTCGCATTTGGTTCATTGAAACCATACTGCTCAAAAAACTCTTCCCTAAAGTCTCCAAGACGATCTTCTCGAATAGCTTGTCTGACCTGTTCCATCAAGTTTAACAGAAAATGAAGATTGTGGTAAGTCGTAAGGCGAATTCCAAAGGTTTCTTCACATTTAATCAAATGGCGGATATATGCCCGGCTATAATTCTTGCAAACATGGCAATCGCAATTTTCATCGATTGGACCAAAATCGCGTGCATACTTCGCATTTTTTACAACCAGCCGTCCATTACTCGTCATGAGCGTACCATTACGCGCGATTCGCGTCGGCAGTACACAGTCAAACATATCAACACCGCGGAGTGCACCGTCGATCAATGAGTCCGGTGAACCGACCCCCATAAGATAGCGCGGTTTGTCAGATGGCAGCAGCGGAGTTGTAAACTCAAGGACGCGGTTCATGATATCCTTCGGTTCCCCTACAGATAGTCCTCCAATAGCATAACCCGGGAAGTCAAGGGAGACAAGGTCTTTTGCACTTTGTTTGCGAAGATTTTCAAACTCCCCGCCTTGAACGATTCCGAACAGCCCTTGGTCATTTGGACGCTCATGCGCATTCAAACAGCGTTCCGCCCAGCGCGATGTCCGTTCAACCGACTTCTTCATATACTCTTCAGTCGCCGGAAATGGCGGACATTCATCAAAGGCCATCATGATATCGGAGCCAAGCGCATTTTGTATTTCCATCGCTTTTTCCGGAGATAGAAATAATTTATCGCCATTCAGATGGTTCCTGAAATGCACACCCTCTTCTTCAATTTTGCGGAACTCGCTTAAACTGAAGACTTGAAAGCCGCCTGAGTCGGTCAAAATCGCCCGATCCCAGTTCATGAACTTATGCAATCCGCCAGCTTCCTTGATGATTTCATGCCCCGGACGCAGCCATAGGTGGTACGTATTGCTCAGGATGATGCCTGCCCCCATTTGTTTCAAATCTTCCGGGGACATCGTTTTGACAGTAGCCATCGTTCCAACCGGCATAAATGCCGGCGTTTCAAAAGAACCATGCGGCGTATGGACCCGGCCTAGCCGTGCCCCTGTCTGTTTACATGTTTTGATTAACTCATATCGTATTGCAGTCAACGCAATAACTCCCTTCAAGAGCTTCTCACTCTTATATTACTTAATTAACATTGCATCTCCAAAACTAAAGAACCTATATTTTTCTTCCACAGCCGTTTCATAGGCATGAAGGACATGCTCCCTGCCTGCAAGTGCAGAAATAAGCATGATTAAAGTCGATTTAGGCAAATGGAAGTTCGTTATCATCGCATCGATCCCCTTGAACTCATAGCCAGGATAAATGAAGATGCTCGTCCAGCCATTCTCTTCCTTGAAAACCCCATCATTGCGGGACGCAATCGTTTCCAATGTCCTTGTGGACGTAGTGCCGACCGTAATGATTTTCCCGCCTTTTTCCTTTACGTCATTCAGTAATCTGGCAGTGCCTTCCGTCATTTGATAAAATTCCGAATGCATTTCATGGCTGTCAATATCGTCGACGCTTACCGGACGGAATGTTCCAAGCCCGACATGCAGCGTGATGAAGGCGATGTGGACACCCATCCCTTTAAGTTTCTCAAGCAAATCCTCCGTAAAATGCAGACCAGCGGTTGGTGCCGCTGCAGATCCCCGTTCCCGCGCATATACGGTTTGATAGCGGTCCTGATCATCGAGTTGCTCCTTGATGTATGGAGGTAACGGCATTTCGCCCAGCTTCTCCAGTATTTCATAAAATATGCCATCATATTTAAATTCAAGGATACGGCCGCCATGCTCGAGTACACCTGTACAGACGGCACTCAGCTTACCATCGCCGAAAACGATCGTCGAGCCTTCCTTAATCCGTTTGGCCGGCTTCACAAGCGTTTCCCAGACATCATCATGCTCTTGCTTAAGCAGCAATACTTCGATCTTTGCTCCCGTCCCTTCTTTACTGCCGTATAGTCGGGCCGGAAGCACTTTTGTATCATTCAACACCAGGCAATCTCCCGGTTTGATATATTCCGTGATATGGCTGAATACATCATGCTGGAGCTTACCGGTTTCTTTGTCCAGTACCATCAATCTACTTGCTTCCCTATCCTCCAAAGGAACTTGTGCAATCAGTTCCTCCGGTAAATGAAAATCAAACATATCCAATTTCATCTGTTCCACTTCCTTACGTGTCTATCAAGCTGTAATCATTATTTAAAACGGCCGATCAAATAAAAAATCGCGGACAACACAACACTGACGATGATTGATGTAACGATAGGAAAGTAAAAAGTCGTATTCCCCTTTTTCAGAAAAATATCTCCCGGCAGCCTGCCGAGATGAACATATTTCATCGCAAAACCAATCACGAATATAACCACACCCAGAATCATGACCATCTTTGGTATATTCATCATTCAGGCATCTCCATTCCGAAATGCTCATAAACAAGCTGTGTTGCCATCCGGCCTCTAGGGGTACGCTGAAGAAAACCGACTTGCAACAGATATGGTTCATACACATCTTCGATCGTATGTGCCTCTTCGCCAATGGTTGCCGCAATCGTTTCCAGGCCCACTGGCCCGCCACGGAATTTTTCAATGATCCCTTTAAGTAATTTATGGTCAATATGATCGAGTCCTAAACGGTCGACCTGCATTAATTCAAGCGCATAATCGGCAAGCTCTGCCGTTATCGTCCCATCACCGCGCACCTGGGCGAAATCCCTGACCCTCCGTAAAAGGCGATTGGCAATTCTCGGGGTGCCCCTTGACCTTCTTGCAAGCTCTGCCGCTGCTTGATCATCCATTTCCGTATCCATGATTCTTGCTGTACGGATGATGATATCAGTCAAATGGTTTTCCGTATAATATTCAAGACGGCTCAAAACACCAAATCGGTCCCTGAGCGGTGCAGACAGCGAGCCTGCCCGTGTCGTGGCCCCTACGAGGGTGAACGGCGGCAAGTCGATCCTGATCGATCGGGCTTCCGGTCCCTTACCGACTACTATATCCAGACAAAAGTCCTCCATAGCCGGATATAGCACTTCCTCAACGACACGGGGAAGACGGTGAATCTCATCAATGAACAATACATCACCTGGTTCAAGTGCACTCAAAATGGCCGCCAGATCTCCCGGCCGCTCAATGGCGGGACCGGAAGTCGTGCGGATATTTACACCCATTTCATTGGCGATGATGACGGCAAGCGTCGTCTTACCAAGACCAGGCGGTCCATATAAAAGTACATGATCGAGCGTTTCTTCACGCATCCTTGCCGCCTCGATGTATACACTCAAATTCGCTTTCACTTTATCCTGTCCGATATATTGCTTTAAGTTTTGCGGCCGCAGGCTTTGTTCAAAGGACAGTTCGTTCAAATCGGCTTCCTGATTGAATATTCTCTCCTCCATTGCGCCACTCCTTATCTTAACATCATTTGCAATGATTTCTTAATATATTGCTCGGTCGTCATATCTTCAGCCTGCAATTTCTTGGCAACCTTTTGAACTTCCTTTTCAGAATAACCAAGAGCCTTCAATGCAAGAATGGCTTCATCCAATTCCTCCGAATAACCATTTGGACTGATTGCAGCCGTGACTCCTTCGTTAAACAAGCTTGGAAACGCATCCGGTATAATGTTCTCCAGTTTCCCTTTTAAGTCGAGAATCATTTGCCGTGCCGTTTTCTTTCCGACTCCCGGGAATTTCACCAAAAATGATTCATCTTCATTTTCGATCGCCTGTACCACTTGATCAACCTGGCCTGATGCCAATATGGCTAGAGCACCCTTCGGCCCGATTCCGGTTACATTCAATAATTTTGTGAATAACGCCTTTTCTTGACGAGTCTGAAATCCGTATAATGCCACCAAATCCTCACGAACATAATGATACAGGAAAACTTGGATTTCTTTCTGGTATTGAGCGGAAAAAATAAAAGGATTCGGCGTCATCACTTGATATCCGATCCCCCCATTTTCCACAACTATGTATTCAGGTCCGATATAATCGACCTTGCCTTTTATATAATCATACAAATTAATTCTCTCCCTGATTTTGCTGTACCTCTCATTTTATCATAAAAAGGGGTGTTGTTCATTAAAAGTTATTTCATATTCGGCAAAGTCTATCCACAAGGAATTCCGAGTGTCACCTCAAAGCTAAAACAAAGTTGATTGAAACAGGCGTGCAAGACTTGCGTCCAAGGGAGACCCGACTGGCGCAAAAGCGCCAAGGGTGGAACGCTCGCGGAAAGCGAGTGCCCACAGTGGAAATCAACGGTAATGGTAAACACCAAAAAAACTGCAGACAACTCCATTACTATCGAGTTTTAGTCTACAGTCTGAAGGATGGGATATCATCCCACCCTAGTTTACCGAATATGGCTCATATTCTTTAATGAGCTGTTTATATTGGTCTTTATTCATGATTGGAATCCCTTTTTGCAGTTCCTCCTGCTTGTATGCTTCAAGTTTACCAACGTCTATTTGGTAGAATGTATGAATGATCTTGGCGTGCTCAGGCCTTCCAATAAAAATGGATAATGTACCATCTTCCCTCATCCCAAGGTAACCATTCGCTTTTAACAGCGGAGATATGTCATTCTCAATTTTCTTCATGACAATCTGCTCTTCACTTTGATCGACTACTTGCCATCCTTCATATTTTGCCCAAAAGTCCTCCATCGACCAAATTGTTTCTGTCAATTTCTCTTCACTTAACTCGCCATCCAAATACATACGCTGAAGAATGACCTTCCTTTCAATGGGATCATTTTCCTTTTGAACGGTTTCTTCCGCAAAAACGGTCAAGCAAAATGGCAATATGAAAAGTGCCATGAAAAATTGGATTCTAAATTGATTAAACAATATACTCACCTCTTAAGGCGTTTACTTTTTATGTAGTTTGACCCAAATAAGGATTATTAACCAGAAAAAAATCAAAAAGAGCTGACTCCAAGTCGGGTCAGCCCACAAATTATTTTAAGTGATTTTCGTGGATGTTAAGGTTATCGAACATGTCATTGGCATCCAAAATGATCATTTCCCTCGTATCGCCATCCCGAAGATTATTATCAAGTGTCATCGTCCTGAAGTAGACACCTTCATCGGTGGTTACATATAGGGTACGGCCATTGGTAAGCGGTCCGATCTCCTTTTTGATTCTTTGTTTAACATCTTTTGCTTGGCTATAGTCATCAAGCAGCAAGGCTACCAGCATTTCATCTTGCATGATGATTGTCCTGGCATCGCTAACCGGCTCCACTTTATTGGCGACACCATTTACTCTGTCGGCTAAAGAACCTTCATAAGAATTATAATAAGATGATTTTGCCTTTAGCGGCTTACTTTCATGTCCATGGTAGTTACGGTCACTCTTACTGTACGCATCATCTTTATTGTATAAACCATGCACCATATTCTCATAATTGATGTTTCGCACCAATGCATCTTTTTCATGGTACCCTGTATCATTCGTGATATTTTCATTTTCCGCTGTATCATTATTAGCACATCCAACCAAACTGACGGCGGCCAATACCGTACAAAGTGGCTGTGCCCATTTTATTTTCTGCACCAATAACCCTCCCATTGCAATAGAATGAGCTATATTCCGCTCATAATTAGCATGGGTGTCGAACGGGAAATGTACTCTGTAAGATACGGCCAAAAACCCGTTTTAATTCCTATTAAGGGAAGAAATCCTTTTCTCCAATTTTTTATTCATCTCCATTCGCTCCGAAAAACCTTCCACGGTCATTTTCCAGACCGAATGAAGCTGGGAAGAACTTTTATTAAGGCGATTCCATTCACGGAAGATATCGGTAGGGTATGTTAAAGCATATAAAAAAGCCAGGTCTGACTGATACCTTTGCAATTGCGGCACTTCCCACAGCTCGTTGGCCGCATCTTCCAGTTGTGGCGAAATTCGATTTGCATACTGTAAATAATCAATGCACCTTGGGGCACTTGCCATTAAGTCAAAATCGATTAAAGTCAACGTGCCGTCCGCTCTCCGCAAGAAATTATGGTGGGCACAATCACCATGAATGATGACTTTCTTTTCCTTATCCCATAAAGACTGATATTTATCAAACCCCTCTAGTGACCATTCCCCCCATCTAATCCATTCCTTGATAATATCTTCGGAAACATATTGGCGAACATAAGAAAAGTTCTTTTTAAATAGTGATAAGCGTTCTTTCCACTTTTTTGATTGATTGAACATAGGCGCGTTAATGGAGAGATTTTCCGACACATCATGGAAGCTTTCCAGTAACTCAATGCCTTCTAAGCGGTCCTTATCATTGGAAAACCTGAATTTTTTCTTGTTCGGCGGAAAATAGTCCATACTGCCATACCACTTCCCTTTAAATTGAAAGGGCATTAAATGCTGATGAATATAATACGTTTGATGAAATCCCTTTTGTTTTAATAAAGAAGTCAGTTCTCTTTGTCGATCCCATTTTTCAAAACTGTCAAATCCTTTAAGGATCACTGAATGACCTTTTTCAAAAGTTATTAAATAGACACTGCTTTGGATATGGTGGACATTCTTTGGCTTACGATTTAAATAAGAGAGGAGACGAGTGTTAAAAACACTGTCTCCTTGATGATTAGTAGTCATCGCTTTCATCTACATATGTCGGTATCCCAAATGTTTCAGGTGCACGAACGCCCCCGAATTGGCCTGGTTGGCCTCCCATTTGTCCAGGTAACATAGCTTCTGGTTGCCCCCCAAGCTGCCCGCGCATCATGTCCGGCTGACCACCAAATTGTCCCGGCATCATTCCTGGTTGACCTCCGTTTTGACCACCCATCATCATGTCCGGCTGACCGCCAAATTGTCCCGGCATCATCATACCTGGCTGGCCTCCGTTTTGGCCGCCCATCATCATGCCTGGCTGACCTCCGTTTTGACCACCCATCATCATGTCCGGCTGACCGCCAAATTGTCCCGGCATCATCATGCCTGGCTGGCCTCCATTTTGGCCGCCCATCATCATGCCTGGTTGGCCTCCGTTTTGACCGCCCATCATCATGCCTGGCTGGCCTCCGTTTTGACCGCCCATCATCATGCCTGGCTGGCCTCCGTTTTGACTGCCCATCATCCCTGGAGGACCTCCTATTTGCATCTCCTTTATGCCTGGCTGAAATCCATTTTGACCGCCCATCATCATACCTGGTGGCTGACCTCCGTTTTGACCGCCCATCATCATGCCTGGTGGCTGGCCTCCGTTTTGGCCGCCCATCATCATGCCTGGCTGGCTTCCGTTTTGGCCGCCCATCATCATGCCTGGTGGCTGGCCTCCGTTTTGGCCGCCCATCATCATGCCTGGTGGCTGGCCTCCGTTTTGGCCGCCCATCATCATGCCTGGTGGCTGACCTCCGTTTTGGCCGCCCATCATCATGCCTGGCTGGCTACCGTTTTGGCCGCCCATCATCAT